>NZ_JBVIDV010000005.1:0-160583 GCF_055572195.1 Streptomyces sp. NPDC030809 | reverse complement strand
TCCCCCAACCCCCCCGCCTCGGCCCCCCCCCCCCCCCCCCCCCCCCGCCGCCGACACGCCCGTCAGGGTCAACCAGCTCGGCTACCTGCCCGACGGCCCCAAGCGGGCCACCGTGGCCGACTCCGCGACCGCCCCCCTCCCCTGGCAACTGCACGACGCCTCCGGCACCGTGGTCGCCACGGGCACCACCACCGTGCACGGTGCCGACCAGGCCTCCGGCCAGTCCGCGCACCTGGTGGACTTCGGCGCCTACACCGGCACCGGAACCGGCTTCACCCTGGTCGCGGGCGGCCGGACCAGCCACCCCTTCGACATCTCCGCCTCGCTGTACGACGGACTGCGCGCCGACAGCATGTCGTTCTTCTACCAGCAGCGCAGCGGGATCGCGATCGACGCCGCCCTGGTGGACGGCAGTGCCCATGCCCGCCCCGCCGGGCACCTGGGCGCCGCCCCGAACAAGGGCGACACCAGCGTCCCCTGCCAGCCGGGAGTGTGCGACTACGCCCTGGACGTGCGCGGCGGCTGGTACGACGCCGGCGACCACGGCAAGTACGTGGTCAACGGCGGCATATCCGTCTGGGAACTGGTCAACTCCTATGAACGCGCCAGGCGTTCGGGTGCAGACGCGGCGCTCGGCGACGGGACGCTGCGGGTGCCGGAGCGCGGCAACGGGACACCGGACGTGCTGGACGAGGCCCGCTGGGAGCTGGAGTTCCTGCTGCGGATGCAGGTCCCGGCCGGGAAGCCGATGGCGGGCATGGCCTTCCACAAGATGCACGACGCCCAGTGGACCGCCCTGCCGACCCGGCCCGAACTCGACCCCGAACGACGCGAGTTGCACAAACCGTCCACCGCCGCCACGCTGAACCTGGCGGCCACCGCAGCGCAGTGTGCCCGGGTGTACGCACCGTACGACTCCGCGTTCGCCGCCCGCTGCCTGGACGCGGCCCGCCGCGCCTGGACGGCTGCCAGGGCGAACCCGAACGTACTCGCCCCCGCCGGCGACAACACCGGCGGCGGAGCCTACGAGGACGCCGACGTGTCCGACGAGTTCTACTGGGCGGCCGCGGAACTCCTGGCCACCACCGGCGAGTCGCAGTACCGGGAGGCCGTCACCTCCTCCCCGCACCACACCAAGCCCGCCGACGCGTTCTGGTGGGGCGGCACCGCCACGCTCGGCCGCATCACCCTCGCCACCGTCCCCGGATCCTTCCTGCCCGCCGAGGACACGGCCCGGCTGCGCGGCCTGCTCACCGCGGCCGCCGACGCCCATCTGTCCACCATGGCCGGCCAGGGCTACGCGGTCCCCCTCCCCGCCACCGGGTACGTGTGGGGCTCCAACAGCGCCGTCGCCAACAACGCGATGGTGCTCGCCGTCGCCTACGAGCTCACCGGCCGGCAGCGCTACCGGACCGGAGCGCTGGAGTCCCTGGACTACCTGCTCGGCCGCAACGCCCTCGACCTCTCCTACGTGACCGGCTACGGGGACCGCTACTCCCAGAACCAGCACCACCGGTTCTGGGCGCACCAGAACGACGCCTCGCTGCCGCACCCCCCGGCGGGCTCCTTCGCGGGCGGTCCGAACGCGGGCCTGGAAGACCCCGTGGCCAAGGAGAAGCTGGCCGGCTGCGCACCGGCCGCGTGCTACGTGGACGACATCGGCTCGTACTCCACCAATGAGGTGGCCGTCAACTGGAACGCCTCGTTGGCGTGGCTGGCGGCCTTCGCGGCCGAGCGGCGCAGCGCCCCGGCGGCGCCCGCGGTCCAGGTGGCGCCGGCGGCCGTGACGGTCCCGGAAGGCGGATCGGCGAAGGTGGGCGTCCGACTCTCGGCGGCCCCCGCGCAGAACGTCACGGTGACGGTGGCCCGGAGCTCCGGGGACCAGGACCTGTCGGCGGCCGCGACCCTGGTGTTCACCCCGGCCGACTGGGCCACGGTGCAGCAGGTCCAGGTCTCCGCCGCGCAGGATGCCGACACGTCCCCGGGCAGCGCCACGTTCTCGGCCGGCGGCGCCGGTGTGCAGACGGCGACGTTCACGGCGACGGAGGCGGACGACGATGCCCCGGCGGCCTCCTGCACGGTGGCGTACCGGATCGACAACGCCTGGGGCAACGGCTTCACGGCGACGGTGACCGTGAAGAACACCGGGACCGAGGCGATCTCCGGCTGGACCCTCGGCTGGAGCTTCGCGGGTGACCAGCGGATCGGCAATGCCTGGAACGCCGCCGTGAGCCAGTCGGGCAGCGCGGTCACCGCCCGGGACGCCGGATGGAACGGCACGCTGGCGCCCGGCGGCAGCGCGAGCTTCGGCTTCCAGGCGGCGTACTCGGGTGCCAACACGGTCCCGGCGGGCTTCACCCTCAACGGTGCACCCTGTTCCTGACCCCCCTCACACCGCGCCCGCCCGCCGACCGGGGAGCCGGTCGGCGGGCGGGCGCGTGCGGGAGGTGCGTCAGGTGCGGGTCCACCGCTGGTTGCCGCCGTTCGAGCAGGTGTAGAGCTGGATCAGGGTGCCGTTGGCGGTGCCGTTGCCGACGGCGTCGAGGCAGAGGCCGGACTGGACTCCGACGATCGAGCCGTCGGAGTTCAGGCGCCATTTCTGGTTGTCGCCGCCCCAGCAGCTGTAGATCTGGACCTTGGCGCCGATGCCGGTGCCGGCGGCATCCAGGCACTTGTTGCCGTAGACCCTGAGCTCGCGCTCGGCGGTGTACGACCACTGCTGGTTGACGCGGTTGTTGCAGTCCCACAGGTTGACCTGGGTGCCGTCGGCGGTGGCGGCCCCGGGCACGTCCAGGCAGCGTCCCGAGCCGACTCCCCTGATCGGCCCGGAACCGGGTGCCGGGGTCGGGGTGGTACCGGCGTTGAGTGCGTTGAGCACGGAGGCGTAGGCGGGCTTCTTGTTGCCGCTGCCGTCGAACAGCAGCGGGGACTGCTCCGACCGCCAGGAGTCGGTGTCGCGCACCCCCCAGACGGTGATGCCGAGGCAGCGCGCAACGGCCAGGCAGTCGTTGGTCACGTTGGCGTACGTCGTGCCCGAGGCGCCCTGGATGTCGAGTTCGGTGACGGCCACGTCCACGCCGAGGGCGGCGAAGCTCTGGAGGGTGGTGCGGAAGTTCGCGTGGTACGGGCTGTCGTTGTTGAAGTGGGACTGGAAGCCGACGCAGTCGATGGGCACGCCGCGCTGCTTGAAGTCCCGGACCATGGCGTACACGGCCTGGGTCTTGGCCCAGGTCCAGTTCTCGATGTTGTAGTCGTTGTAGCAGAGCTTGGCGGCCGGGTCCGCGGCGCGCGCGGTACGGAAGGCGACCTCGATCCAGTCGTTGCCGGTGCGCTGCAGGTTGGAATCGCGCCGGGCCCCCGAACTGCCGTCGGCGAAGGCCTCGTTCACCACGTCCCACTGGGCGATCCGGCCCTTGTAGTGGGCCATCACGCCGTTGATGTGGCGGGTCATCGCCTGCCGCAGCGTGCTGCCGCTGAGGTTCTGCATCCAGCCGGGCTGCTGGGAGTGCCAGGCCAGGGTGTGGCCGCGTACCTGCTTGCCGTTCTGCACCGCCCAGTTGTAGACGCGGTCACCGGCGGCGAAGTCGAACCGGCCCTGCTGCGGTTCGGTGGCGTCGATCTTCATCTCGTTCTCGGGGGTCACCGAATTGAACTCGCGGCCCGCGATCGCCGTGTACGCCGGGTCGCCGAGCCTGCCCGAGGCGATGGCGGCACCGAAGTAGCGGCCGCTCTGCGCCGCCGCACCGCCGAGCGTGCTCTCGGCGGCCTGCGAGGGCGCGGGCGGCACCAGCACGGCAGCCGCGCCGAGGACGCCGACGAACAGCGCCGCTCGCAGTGCGCCGGTCTTCCGGCGGACGGGGGGCGGGGGAATGGCGGGTAATCCCATGAGGAACCTCCAGGACGGACGTGGTGTGTGACGGGGGAGGGGAGGGGTCAGTAGCCGTAGATCATCTTGTAGGCGACCTCCGGCAGGAACTGCCCGGCCGAGGAGCCGGCACCGACACCGCAGTTGCCGTCGGACTCGCCCGGGATCTTGATCCACAGCAGCATCTCGGCACCGCCGCCGCTCCGGCTGGGGGTCCCGATCCGGCGGCCGGCGGGGTTGCACCACTGGCCGTTGGAACCGTTGCCGTTGCGGCTGGTGTCGACGACGAACGGCTTGGTGTAGCCGTAGGAGGCCAGGGCGGAGTTGACCGCGTTGCCATAGGCCGTGTTCTGCTCGGTGGTGAAGTAGTTGGAGACGTTCAGCGCGAAGCCCCGGGCCCCACTGACACCCGCGGCGGCGAGCTGCTGCGCCATGGTGGAGGCGGCCACCCAGCCCGGGTTCCCGGCGTCGAGGTAGACCCAGGTGTTCGGCGCCTTGGCCTTGAACTGGGCGATCGCGTTCTTGAGCATGGCGTTGCGCTCGGCGATCTGAGCGGCCGTCATGCAGCTCTCGTGGCCGAGCGCGTCGGGTTCGAGGACGACGACGGCCGGGCGGTTGCCGATGCCGCCCGCGAAGGCGGCGATCCAGGTGTCGTACGCGGCGCGGCTCCCGGCGCCGCCGCCGGAGTGACCGGCGCAGATGTCCCGGTTGGGGATGTTGTACGCGACCAGGACCGGCAGCTTGTCGGAGGAGTCGGCACGGCCGACGTAGGCGCCGGCGGCCGCGCCGATGTCCCCGCTCCAGTTCCCGAACCAGCGGGCCGCCGGGGTGTTGGCGATGAACGCCCGGATCGCCGCCGCCCGCCCGTCGCCCGGGTTGGCGCCGGCCCAGCGCAGCGCGGAGTTGTCGGGGTCGGTGTAGAACCCGCTGGTCATGGTGGTCGGGTCGGCTGCGTAGGCCGGGCCGGTGCCGGTCAGGGCGAGACCGGCGGCGAGGACACCGGTGAGCAGTGCCGATACGGCTCGGATGCGTGTGCGCATGGTGGTGCTTCCTCCGAGAGGTGGGGAAGTTGGAAGCGCTCCCAGTCTTCCGTGCGGGGGTCGCGCTGTTGGGATGATTGGGGGGTGCGCCACGGTGTGTCAATAGGTTGAACGCAGAACAAACAAATGCCGCCGTCATGCCTCCACAGCTTGGAGGCAGCGCTCGGCCGGGACCCGCGACCATGCCCCTGACCAGGTGCGCAGCCGCGAGGAGCCGGGGCGGTTCACCCGCCGTTCCCGCCCGGGTACGTGAGGGTGAACCACCTGAAGTGGGCCTCGCTGGTGGAGGGGCGGCCGTGGGAGGTGGCGTACAGGCCGAGCTGGACGCTGGTGAACAGCGGGGTGAGGAAGGTGGCGTCGAGGGTGGTCAGGTCCTGCCAGGCGCCGTCCGGTGCCGCGTGGGCGAAGGTGTGGCGGAAGCCGCGGATGCGGACCCCCAGGCGGACGGGGCCCGGGGGGAGGCGGGTGGCGGCCAGGACCTCGGGACCGCGGCGGAGGACGAGCCCTTCCGCGGTGCGGAGGAAGAGGAGGTGTCTGTCGTCGTCGAGGACCACGGCGAGGCCCGCCTGTTCGTCCGGTGCGGCGGGGGTGAAACGCAGTTCGGTGGAGACCTCGCAGTCGGGATGTTCCTGGGGCCGTACCAGCAGGGACGGTGTGGTGCGCTCGCCCAGCCGTTCGGGGCGCAGCCGCAGGCGGAGCCCGTCCCCGGTGCTCCAGAACGGCGCGCGGGGGGTGCGCAGGGTGCTCCAGTCGGCGGAGAGGGTGGCGAAGTCCTCGTGGAGGGGGCGCCGAGGGGCCCTGTGGACGACGGGGGAGAAGAGCGGCAGGCCGTCGTCCCAGTCGATCCGGCTGAGGAACGTCTCGCGGCCGAGGGCGGAGCCCGGCCGGACGCCCAGCAGCACGGCCCGCCAGTCACCGTGCGGGGTCCGGACGAGGTCGGCGTGCCCGGTGCAGGTGACCGGGCCCTCGGCGGGCGGCAGCACCGGGTTGCCGGGGGCGCCGCGGTAGGGGCCGGTCACGCGGTCGGCGCGGGCCGCCACCACGCTGTGGTCCACGTCCGTACCGCCCTCCGCGGTGAGCAGGACGTAGCTCCCGCCGACCTTGTAGAGGTGCGGGGCCTCCGACCACCGGGCGCCCGGGCGGCTCCCCGCCCACAGGACGTGCTCCGGCCCCGTGAGCCGCCGTTCGTCCGGAAGGTATTCGCGCATCCAGATCTCGGTGCGCCCGGCGGCCTCGTCCACCACGCGGGCGGCGGTGAACCAGGCCCGGCCGTCCCCGCCGTCCGGTCCGTCGTCGAAGAACAGCGACGGATCGAAGCCCTCGCCGTCCAGCCAGTGCGGATGGGACCAGGGCCCGGCCGGGTCGGTCGCGGTGACCACGAAGTGCCCGGGACCGTCCATCAGCGTGCAGACGAGGTGGAAGACCCCGCCATGGTGCCGGATGGTCGGAGCGAACAGGCCCCGTGAGGGCCCGCACCCGTCCAGGTCGAGCTGGGACGGCCGGTCGAGCGCGGACCCGATGCGCCGCCAGTCGAGGAGATCGCGGCTGTGGAACACGGGAAGACCCGGGAACCACTCGAAGCTGGACGTCACCAGGTAGTAGTCCGCTCCCACCCGGCAGACCGACGGGTCGGGCCGGAACCCGGGCAGCACGGGATCACCGGAGAATCCGGAGAATCCGGTCATGGCACGGGGGTGATCTCGACCGGCACGGACAGCACCCGGTCGGCCCCCGGGTGGCGTACAGGGCCCTCCAGGGTGAAGGAGCCCCGGAGCGAAAGGTCGCCGCTGGACCGTCCGACCGCCACGCCCACCTCCCCGGGTTCCACTCTCCGGCGCAGGTCGAGCCCCGTGAAGGAGGTCCGGTCGGCGTGGACGGAGAAGGTGACGCGGGCGGCCGCACCCGGCCGCAGTTCGACCCTGGCGAATCCGGCGAGCCACCGCTGCGGGCGGACGACGGACGCCACGGGGTCGGAGAGGTACAGCTGGACCACCTCCGTCCCGGTCACCTCGCCGACGTTGCGTACGGTGACGGACACGGCGACCGTCCCGTCCGTCGCGGCGACGGGGTCCACCGCGAGGTCCGCGCAGGTGAAGTCGGTCCAGCTCAGCCCGTGTCCGAAGGGGAACAGCGGGGTCGGGTCCACCGAGCTCCAGGGGGTGTGCCCGCCGAGCCTGCCGTGCAGGTAGGTGCCCGGCTGCCCGCCGGCCCGCCGGGGGATGGAGACGGGCAGCCGCCCGGCCGGTTCCGCGGCCCCGCCGATGATCCGGGCCAGCGCCGTCCCGCCCTCCTCCCCGGGGAAGAAGGCCTGTACGACGGCCGATGCTCGCTCGGCCAGCCCGCCGAGCGCGTAGGGCCGTCCGGAGACGAGGACCAGGACGGTCGGCACCCCGGAATCCAGAACGGCCGAGGCGAGCGCGGCCTGGTCGCCGGGCAGGTCGAGGGTCTCCGCGTCGCAGCCCTCCCCGGAGGTGCCCCGGCCGAACAGGCCCGCCCGGTCGCCGAGCACCAGCACGTTCACGTCGGGGTCCTCCCGGGTCACCGTGAACCCGGCGGCGGTGAGCGCCTCGCCGAGCGTCGGTATCTCCACCCCGGGATCGCCGGGCGGCGCGACGTGGTTGGGGAAGGAGTAGCAGCCGAGGAAGGACTGCGGGTCGTCGGCGTACGGCCCGGCGAGCGCCACCCGGCACGGCCGCAGCGGCAGGACGCCGTCGTTGGCGAGCAGCACGGTGGACCGTTCGGCCAGGAGCCTGGCCAGGGCCCGGTTCTCCGGCGGGTCGAGGTCCACCGGCTCGGGCTCGGCCGGTTCCCAGTCGGGGTCGAGGAGGCCGAGTTCGGCCTTCTGCCGCAGCACCCGCTCCGCCGCCCGGTCGACGAGCTCCTCGGACAGCTCTCCCGACCGCACGCGTTCCGTCAGCGGCGCGCCGTAGCAGCGGGCCGTGGGCAGCTCCACGTCGATTCCGGCGGTCAGGGCCAGCGCGCCGGCTGCGCCGCGGGATCCGGCGACCCCGTGCCGGGTCTCCAGGAAGGAGACGGCGTAGTAGTCGGCGACGAGCACCCCGCTGAAGCCCAGGTCTTCCCTGAGCAGCCCGGTCAGCAGCCGTTCGTCGGCCGCCACCGGGACCCCGTCCACGTCGGTGTAACTGTTCATCACCGACCGGGCCCCGCCCTCGCGCAGGGCCCGTACGAAGGGCTCGACGAACACGTCGCCGAACTCGCGCGGCCCCGAGGCGACCGGTGCCATGTTCCGGCCGCCGCGCGAGGCCGAGTACCCGGCGAAGTGCTTGAGCGTGGCCACGATCCCGGCGGCTTCCAGCCCCTGCACGTAGGCGGTGCCGATCGCTCCGACGAGGTAGGGGTCCTCGCCGATGCACTCCTCGGTCCTGCCCCACCGGTAGTCGCGGACCACGTCGAGCACCGGGGCCAGCCCCTGGTGGACGCCGACCCGCCGCATCCCGGTGCCGATGGCGGCGGCCATCCGGCGCACGAGCCCGGGATCGAAGGAGGCGCCCCAGGCCAGGGGCCCGGGGAAGACCGTCGCCCCCAGCGTCATGAACCCGGTCAGGCACTCCTCGTGGGCCACTGCCGGGATGGCGAACCGGCCGGATCCGGTCACCTGTCGCTGGAGCGAGGCGAGCCGCTCCATGCCGGCTTCCGCCGGGACGGGCGCGGTGCCGAACACGCGGGTGAGCTGGCCGAGTCCGTGGCCGACGAGGTCGTCGAGGCCGGGCGCGGACTCGCCGGAGTCGTCCTCCACCGGCGCGACCGGTGCCCCCGGATCGGAGGGCAGCGCCCAGAAGCCGGTGAGCTGGCCCGCCTTCTCTTCCAGGGTCATGCGTTCCAGCAGGTCGGCCACCCGTACGGACACGGGCAGCAGGGGGTCGCGCCAGGGCTCGGTCAAAGGAGTTCTCCTAGAGACGGGGCGGGGCGGTGGAGAGCCGGACCTTGAGCTCGGTCGAGAGCTCCATCCGGGGGCTGACCAGGGGCTGGCCGTCCAGGAGCTGGAAGAGCGTGCGGGCGGCGAGCCGGCCCATCTCCTCCAGCGGCTGGCGCACCGTCGTCAGCGGCGGTGACAGCCATTCGCACATCGGCAGGTCGTCGAACCCGACCACGCTGAGGTCCTGCGGGACGCTCAGACCGCGCTGCCGGGCGGCTTCGTACACGCCCATCGCCTGCTGGTCGCTGCCGGCGAAGACGGCGGTCGGCGGCTCGGGGAGGGCCAGCAGCTCCCGGGCGCACCGGAAGCCGCCCTCGTGCTGGAAGTCGCCGAAACGGATCAAGTCGCGGTCGACTTCGACCCCGGCCCGCTCCAGCGCCGCCCGGTAGCCGTCGATACGGGCCTGGCTGCAGAGCATCTCCCTGCGCCCCCCGATCGCGGCGATCCGGCGGTGTCCCAGCTCCAGCAGGTGCTCGGTGGCGGCCAGGCCGCCCGCCCAGTTGGTCGCGCCGATGCTCGGCACCCCGTTGCCGGGCAGGTCGATGGGGTCGATGACGACCAGCGCCACCCCGGCCTCTTCGATCTGGGCGCGCTGGGCCCGGGTGACGGAGGCGGTGACGAGGATGACGCCGTCACTGTGGTGCAGGACCGGCAGTGCGGCCCAGCTCGACGGGGTGGCCTCGCCGGGCGGGACGAGCGAGACGACGGTGCCCACGCTCCGCTGTGCGCACTCGGCCTCGACGCCGCGCAGTATCTCCACCGCCCAGGCGCTGTCCAGACCGCCGATGATCAGGTCCACCAGGCCGGACCTGCGGGCCCTGCCCTGGCGGCCGGGGTGGAGGTAGTTGTGGGAGTGCAGCAGCCGCTCGATCCGTTCACGAGTCGAAGGCGCCACGTCGGAGCGTCCGTTGATCACCTTGGACACGGTGGCCTGGGAGACCCCGGCCTCGGCGGCGATGACGGCCAGGGTCGGACGCGGCTCGCTCAACTTCTCTCCTCTGCGTGTACGCCTCGGGCTGGCGACAGGTATCGCAAACTTTCGATGAGTCTCCGGGCGCCGTGAGCGGGTTGTCAACAGTCAAGAAGGCTCCAGGCAACGGGAATTCGGTGAAATGCCTTGACCGGGCGATCGTGTGTTCCTAGTTTGTGGCACCACGAATTCGAGAATGTTGCGAAACATTTTCGAACTCGCACCGGCATCCCCCTCCCGGAGGTTCCATGGCCAGCACACCCCCGAGCCGACGAAGCTTCCTTGCGCTCTCGGGCCTGACCGCTCTGTCCGCCTCGCTGACCGCGGCCTGCGGCGGCGGAGAATCCGGCGCGGGCCCGGGCGCCGACGGCAAAGTCACTCTGGCGTGGTGGAACATCGCCACGACGGAGCCGGGCAAGTCCCTGTTCCCGCAGATCTCCTCGGCGTTCACGGCCGCTCACCCCGGCATCTCGATCAAGACGACCTCGTTGGAGAACGAGGCGTTCAAGTCCAAGCTGACGGCCACCACCGCCTCGGGCCGGCTCCCGGACGTCTTTCAGACCTGGGGCGGCGGGGTCCTGCGGCAGCAGGTCGATGCGGGACTGGTCGAGGACCTCACCGACGCGTTCGGCTGGTCGTCCGACCTCACCCCCGTCTCGCTGCAGGCCTACCGGTTCGAGGGCCGGACCTACGCGGTGCCCTACGACGTCGGCATGGTCGGCTTCTGGTACAACAAGAGGCTCTTCGCCGAGGCGGGCATCACCGCCCCGCCGGCCACCTGGGCCGGGTTCCTGGAAGCCGCAAGGAAGCTCAAGGCCGCGGGCATCACGCCGATCGCCCTCGCGGGCAAGGAGAAGTGGCCGGGCCACTTCTACTGGGCCTACCTCGCGATGCGCGTCGCAGGACTCCCCGCCCTGCAACAGGCCGCCACCACCAAGGACTTCACCGGCGCCGGATTCGTACGGGCGGGCGTCCTCCTCAAGGAGCTGGTCGACCTGCAGCCGTTCCAGACCGGCTTCCTCGGCGCCGGCTACGCCACCCCGGGCGGCCAGGCGGCGACCATGGGCAACGGCAAGGCCGCCATGGAGCTGATGGGGCAGTGGGGGCCCTCGGTCCAGAAGGACGCGGGCGCGGACCTCGGAGCGGACCTCGGCTTCTTCCCCTTCCCGGCGGTCGAGGGGGGCGCCGGCCAGGTCACCGAAGTGCTCGGCGGCGGCGGCGGTTTCGCGCTGCGCAAGGGTGCGCCGAAGGAGGCGATGGACTTCCTGAAGTTCTTCGTCCTGGAGAACGAGGCGAAGCTGCTCGCCTCCAACGGCTACCTGCCGGTGGTCAAGGGCGCGGAGAGCCGGCTCGCCGACGCCAACAAGAAGGCCGTGGCCGACAGCCTGCTCAAGGCGACGGGTTTCCAGCTCTTCCTCGACCAGGCCTACCCGCCGGCGGTCGGCCAGGAGATCAACGACAGCGTCGCCGACCTCATCGCGGGCAGGAAGACGCCCGAGCAGGTCACCCGCTCGATCACCGATGCCGCGAAGGGTGCCTAGCTCCGTGGCCACGCCGACCAAGGAGCGCACGCAGGACACCGCGCCTGCGGGCCGGGCCGCCCCGGCACGCACCCTCCTGCGCGGTCTGCGCGGTCTGCACGGCCTGCGCGGCTGGGCGTCGGTCGCCTGGTTCCTCGTCCCGGCTCTGGTCCTCTTCCTGGTCTTCGTCCTCGCCCCGATCGCCGTCGCCGTCTGGACCGGGTTCCACAAGTGGGGCGGGATCGGCCCCATGGACGACTTCGTCGGCTTCGGGAACTACGCCGCCCTGTTCGGCGATCAGGTCTTCCTCGGCGATCTGGCGCACGGGCTGTACCTGATCGCCCTGTCGCTCACGGTGCAGTTGCCGTTCGCGCTGTTCACCGCCGTTCTGCTGAACCGGCGACTGCGCGGCCGGGCCGTCTACCGGATGCTGTTCTTCGCGCCGTACGTGCTGTCCGAGGTGGTCACGGCGGTCCTGTTCACGATGATCCTCCTCCCCGGCGACGGGATGGCCGACCAACTGGCCGGCGCGCTCGGCCTGGAGGGGCTGCAGGGCAGGTGGCTCGCCGACCCCTCGACGGTCATACCGACCCTGTTCGTGGTCATGACCTGGAAGTACTTCGGCTTCCACATGATGCTCTTCCTCGCCGGGCTGCAAGGCATCCCGGCCGAGGTCATGGAGGCCGCCGCCATCGACGGCGCCGGCGCCTGGCAGAGCTTCCGCCGCGTGACGCTGCCCCTGCTCGGCCCCACCATCCGCATCAGCGTGTTCCTTTCGGTCATCGGGGCCATCCAGCTCTTCGACCTCGTGTGGGTCATGACCGCCGGCGGGCCCAACCACTCCTCCGAGACGATGGCGATCTCGATGTTCCAGTTCGGGTTCAAGCGCTACCAGGTCGGCTACGCCAGTGCGATCAGCGTGGTGCTCTTCATGATCAGCTTGGTCTTCTCCCTCTTCTACCAGCGCTACGTGCTGCGCCGCGACCTGAGCGGGGCCCTCACCGCGGGAGGTGCCCGGTGAACGCCCGCAGAACGGTGCGGGGCCTCTCGCTGCACGCCGTGGTCTGGCTGATCGGCGCGTTCGTCGCCGTGCCGCTGGTCTACGCGGTGGTCTCCGGTTTCAAGAGCACCGGCGAGCTGACGGCCAATCCGTTCGGCCGGCCGGAGCACTGGAGGGCCGCCAACTACACCGGCATCCTCGGCGACGGGATGTTCTGGAGGCAGATCGCCAACAGCGCGGGCATCGCGATCGGCACCACGTGCTGCACGGTGGCGGCGTCCGCGATGGCGGCGTTCGTCCTCGCCCGCTACGCCTTCCGGGGGAGGGAGCTGTTCTACACCCTGTTCACCATCGGGCTCATGTTCCCGTTCGCGGTGGCCGTCCTGCCGCTGTTCCTGCTGCTGCGCACCTTCGGCCTGCTCGACAACCCGCTCGGGGTGATCCTCCCGCAGGCGGCCTTCGGACTCCCCATGACGATCGTCATTCTGCGCGGCTTCTTCCGTACCGTCCCGGCAGAAGTCGAAGAGGCCGCCATCATGGACGGCTGCGGCAAGTTCCGCTTCTTCTGGCAGATCCTCCTGCCCATGGCGCGTCCGGCGCTCGGGACGGTCTCGGTGCTGGCGGTCGTCGCGAGCTGGAACAACTTCTTCCTGCCCCTGCTGGTGTTCAACGACCCGAAATGGCAGACGGTTCCGGTCGGAGTCCAGCAGTTCCAGGGCCAGTACTCGACGGACTACGCCCTCGTCCTCGCCTACATCGTGCTCGCCATGGTGCCCGCCCTCGCGTTCTACGCCGTCGCCGAGCGGCAGCTGGTCGGCGGCCTCACCGCGGGCGCCACCAAGGGCTGACCCGTCCCGGGCGGCCCCGGAAGCGGCCTCGCCCATGCCGTCCGCACTCTTCCGTTCCGCATTTTGTTAGCGCTAACATCCCGGTCACTCCACCCCCCTCCCGCAAAGGAGCCTTCCCATGTGGTTTCGCCGCCCGTACGCGGTGCATGTGAGACGCCTGCCGGCCGTCCTCCTGCCGTTGCTGCTCCTGACCGCCTTCCTGACCGTGCAGCCCGCCAGGGCGGCGACCGTCGATCCCAACGCCTCGTACGTGCTGGTCAACCGCAACAGCGGCAAGGCCCTGGACGTCTACAACCTGGCGACCGGCGACGGCGCCCGCATCACCCAGTGGACCAGGAACGACCAGAACCAGCAGCAGTGGCGGCTCGTCGACTCCGGCGGCGGCTACTACCGCATCACCTCCCGCCACTCCGGCAAGGTGCTGGACGTGCAGAACGCGTCCACCGCGAACGGCGCCGCGATCGTCCAGTGGACCGACGTGAACGCGACCAACCAGCAGTGGCGGCTGGCCGACAGCCCGGACGGCTACGTGAGGCTCATCGCGCGCCACAGCGGCAAGGCCCTCGAAGTGCAGGGCGGATCCACCGCCGACGGCGCGAACATCGTCCAGTACGACGACTGGGGCGGCACCAACCAGCAGTGGCAGCTCGTCAAGGCCGGAGCGGGCAGCCCCGGCACGTGCGCCCTCCCGACCGCGTACCGCTGGAGCTCCACGGGCGCGCTGGCCCAGCCCAAGGCAGGATGGGCCTCCCTCAAGGACTTCACCGTCGCCCCGTACAACAGCAAGCACCTCGTCTACGCGACGACGCACGGCGCGGGCACGGGGACCGGCTGGGGCTCGATGAACTTCGGCCTGTTCGGCAACTGGCCGGAGATGGCCTCCGCCGCACAGAACACGATGGCCGACTCCGCCGTCGCGCCCACCCTCTTCTACTTCGCGCCGAAGAGCATCTGGGTGCTCGCCTACCAGTGGGGCGGAAGCGCCTTCTCCTACCGGACCTCGACCGACCCGGCCAACCCCAACGGCTGGTCCGCCCCGCAGACCCTCTTCTCCGGAAGCCTCCCCGGGCCCGGTACGGGACCCATCGACCAGACGCTCATCGCCGACGGCACGAACATGTACCTGTTCTTCGCCGGGGACAACGGCAAGATCTACCGGGCCAGCATGCCCATCGGGAACTTCCCGGGCAGCTTCGGCTCCTCGTACACGACGGTCATGAGCGACACGACGAACAACCTGTTCGAAGCCCCCCAGGTCTACAAGCTCCAGGGCCAGGACCGCTACCTCATGCTCGTCGAGGCGATCGGCTCGCAGGGCCGCTACTTCCGCTCGTTCACGGCCACCAGTCTCAGCGGTTCGTGGACGCCCCAGGCCGCGACCGAGGGCAACCCCTTCGCCGGCAAGGCCAACAGCGGGGCCACCTGGACCAACGACATCAGCCACGGCGAACTGATCCGCACCACCGCCGACCAGACCTTCACCGTCGACCCCTGCCGCCTGCAGTTCCTCTACCAGGGACGCGACCCCAACTCCGGCGGCGACTACGGCCAGTGGCCCTACCGGCCCGGCCTGCTGACACTCCAGCGCTGAGGGTGTGACACCGGTCCGGCCCCGCAGGGCGCGGGACGGCGGGCCCGGCCTCGTGCCGGGCGCGCCGTCCCGCATGCCCGGGGCCCGGGGGCACCGGCTTTGGCCGCGTGCGTGCGCGGACGTTAGGGTCGGTCGCCGTGTACCAGGAAGGCGGGGGCAGGGCTCATGAATGCGGATCACGTGGGGCTGGTCCTCGCAGCTCAGGCCGGTGACGCCCGGGCGCGCGAAGAGCTGGTCGCCGCCTACCTGCCGTTGGTCTACAACATCGTCCGGCGAGCGCTGAGCGGACATGCCGACGTCGACGACGTCGTCCAGGAGACGCTGCTGCGCGCCGTGCGCGACCTGCCCGCCCTGCGGGCCCCCGAGAGCTTCCGCTCCTGGCTGGTGTCGATCACCCTGCGCCAGATGAAGGCCCACTGGCAACGGCAGCACACCTTCACCGACCGGACCGCGGCCCTCGACGAGGCGTCCGCGATACCGGCCGTCGGCGCCGAACCCGAGGACGCGGCGATCCTGCGCCTGCACGTGGCGGACGAGCGCCGCCAGATCGCCGAAGCCGGGCGGTGGCTCGACCCGGACCACCGGGTGCTCCTGTCCCTGTGGTGGCAGGAGCAGGCCGGCCTCCTGAGCCGTGAGGAGACGGCCGCCGCGACGGGCCTCACCCTCGCCCACACCGGAGTGCGCCTGCAGCGCATGCGCGAGCAACTCGACCTGAGCCGGACGATCGTCGCCGCGCTGGCGGCCCGCCCGCGCTGTCCGCAGCTGGACGAGACCGTCGCCGGCTGGGACGGACTCCGCACCTCGGTGTGGCGCAAGAGGATCGCGCGGCACACCCGCGACTGCCCGGTCTGCACGGCGACGGCCACCCGCCGGGTCCCCGCCGAGCTCCTGCTGCTCAGCCTCGCGCCGCTCACCGTCCCGGCCGGACTGCTCGCCGCGCTGGCCGCCAAGGGCCTGCTGTCGGGGTCGGCAGCGGGCACCGCAGGGCTGGCCGCGGCACCGGTGGCCGCCGCCACGGCCACCGGCGGAGGCGGCCTGAAGGGCGTACTGGCCGGCAAGCTGCCCGCGGTGACCGCCCATCCGCTGATCGGCCTCGCCGCCGGTGCGGTGCTCATCACCGGGACCGCGACCTACGCGACCTGGCCGGAACCGGAGCACCGGGCGCCCGGCGCCGTCGCCGCTCCGACGGCGGCCGCCACGAGGGCGGGCAGCCCCACGCCGCACGCGCCCGCGCCGGTCCCGTCGAGCACCCGCCCGGCCGCCGCACCGCCGTCGGCGAGTCCGTCCGCCGCCGCAGGGACGGTTCCGCTGGGCGCACGATCGCTGGAATCCGCCGACGAACCCGCCTCGTACCTCGCGTATGCCGGCGACTTCGCGACGCTCGGCCGGCTGTCGGCGTCCAGCAGCCCGCAGGCACGGCAGCGGGTCAGGTTCACGGTGGTCCGCGGACTGGCCGACGCGGAGTGCGTCACGTTCCGTGCCGCCGACGGCCGCTACCTGCGCCACAGCTACCTGCGGCTGCGGCTGAGCCCGGACGACGGCAGCGCCCTGTTCCGGGAGGACGCCACCTTCTGTCCGCGCCCCGGGTCGGTCGCCGGGTCGGTGACCCTGCACGCCCACAACTATCCCGGATCGGTCCTCCGCCACCGCGACGGCGGCATCTGGCTGGACGGCTCCGACGGCACGCGCGCCTTCGCCGGCCAGGCGTCCTTCCTCGTACGCGGCGCCCGCTAGGACACGGCCCGGGGAGTCGGGGAGGGACCACCGGTCCGCGGGAGGGGCATAACGCTTTTCGCCTGTGGGATGGATCACCGGGCGATCACGGGGGTGGCGCCGTCGTTTTCGTTACGCGCCCCCGGCCCCGGAAGCCTCCACTTCGTGGGGCGCCCCTTCCTCCCGCTCACCGTGCGTGGCGGCGTGGGGGTCCCCATCCCCACGACGTATCCCTCAAGGAAGCACTCCTCATGAAGCGACATCCCCTCGCACCCCGGACGACCCGCACCCCCCGGGGTGGCGCATGAGGGGCGTGCACCGGCTCCGCCGGCGCCGCCGCACCTGGGTCATCGGCCTGTCGGCCGCATCGTTGCTGGCGGGGGCCGCGACGCTCCTGCCCGGCTCGGCCGGGGCCGCAGCCCTGGGCACCCAGGCGGCCCCCTCGGGCAGGTACTTCGGTACCGCCGTGGCCGCCGGCAGGCTCGCAGACCCGGCGTACACCGCGATCTCGGACCGGGAATTCACCATGATCACCCCGGAGAACGAGATGAAGTGGGACGCCACCGAGCCGTCCCGCGGCCGCTTCGACTTCGGCCCCGCGGACCGGATCGCCGACCGTGCAGCGGCGCACGGCCAGCGCCTGCGCGGCCACACCGCCGTCTGGCACTCGCAGCTGCCCTCCTGGGTCGGCGCGATCCACGACGCGGACACGCTGCGCAGCGTGATGAAACACCACATCACCGCCCTGATGGACCACTACAAGGGCAGGATCTACGCCTGGGACGTGGTCAACGAGGCGTTCGCCGACGGCGGCAGCGGCGGCCTGCGCAGCTCGGTCTTCCAGAAGGTGCTGGGCAACGGCTTCGTGGAGGAAGCGTTCCGCACCGCCCGCGCAGCCGACCCCTCCGCCAAGCTCTGCTACAACGACTACAACATCGAGAACTGGACGGACGCCAAGACCCAGGGCGTCTACCGCATGGTCAAGGACTTCGCGTCCCGCGGTGTGCCGATCGACTGCGTCGGATTCCAGAGCCACTTCGGGGCGGGCGGACCGCCGGCGAGCTTCAGGACCACCCTGGCCGCCTTCGCCGCCCTGGGCGTCGACGTCCAGATCACCGAGCTGGACATCGCCGGGGCGTCCCCCGCCGCCTACGCCGACACGGTCAGGACCTGCCTGTCGGTGGCCCGGTGCACCGGCATCACCGTGTGGGGCGTCCGGGACAGCGACTCCTGGCGCCGAGGCGAAAGCCCCCTGCTGTTCGACGGCAGCGGCAATCCCAAGCCCGCGTACAGCGCCGTCATGAACGCACTCCGCTCCGGCTCCGGCAGCACCCCGTCCGAACCTCCCCGGGGTACCGGGGAGGTCAAGGGCGCGGCCTCCGGCCGCTGCCTCGACGTCCCCGGCTCCGCCACCGCCAACGGCACCCGGGTGCACCTGTGGGACTGCGGCGGGCAGGCCGGCCAGCGCTGGACCCGCACCGCCGCCAAGGAGCTGAAGGTCCACGGCGACAAGTGCCTGGACGCCGAGCGCAAGGGCACCGCCAACGGCACGCCCGTGGTCGTATGGGACTGCAACGGCGGCGCCAACCAGCAGTGGGACGTCCACCCCGACGGCACCATCACCGGCGTCCAGTCCGGGCTGTGCCTCGACGCCGTGGGCGCGGCCACCGGCAACGGCACCCGGATCCAGCTGTACACCTGCGCGTCCGCCGGAAACCAGAAGTGGTCCGCCCCGGCCGGGACGGGCGGCGGCACGTGCGCCCTTCCGTCGAGGTACACGTGGAGTTCCACGGGACCCCTCGCACAGCCGTCCCACGGGTGGGCCGCGGTGAAGGACTTCACCCACGTGATGCACCGGGGCAAGCACCTGGTCTACGCGTCGAGCGCGTCGGGCACCTCGTACGGCTCGATGGCGTTCAGCCCCTTCGCGCACTGGGCGGACATGGCGTCGGCCGGGCAGACCGGGATGAGCCGGCAGGCGGTGGCGCCCACGCTGTTCTACTTCGCGCCGAAGAAGATCTGGGTGCTGGCCTACCAGTGGGGCGCAGCACCGTTCAGCTACCGCACGTCGAGCGATCCGACCGACCCCGACGGCTGGTCCGCGCCGCAGCCCCTGTTCACCGGCCGCCTCCCCGACTCCGGCACCGGCCCGATCGACCAGGCCCTGATCGCCGACGACCGCACCATGTACCTGTTCTTCGCCGGGGACAACGGCAAGATCTACCGCGCGAGCATGCCGATCGGGAACTTCCCGGGCAGCTTCGGCACCGCGTACACCACGGTCATGAGCGACACGGCGAAGAACCTGTTCGAGGCACCGCAGGTCTACAAGGTCCAGGGCCGGAACCAGTACCTCATGATCGTCGAGGCCCGGGGGGCGAACGAGCGCCGCTACTTCCGCTCGTTCACGGCCACCAGTCTCAGCGGTTCGTGGACGCCCCAGGCCGCGACCGAGGGCAACCCCTTCGCCGGCAAGGCCAACAGCGGCGCCGCCTGGACCGACGACATCAGCCACGGTGACCTGGTCCGCAGCAACCCCGACCAGACCATGACCGTAGACCCCTGCCGCCTGCAGTTCCTCTACCAGGGCAAGTCCCCGCGCGCGGACGGACCGTACGACCGGCTGCCGTACCGGCCGGGTCTCCTCACCCTGCAGCGCTGAGTCGCCCCGATCCCCGCCGAAACGCAAGGAGCACACCTCTTCATGAACATCCCCACCCGCGGCAGGAGCCGCGGCCGCCACCGCCGCCGCTGGAGCGCCACCGCCCTGCTGCTCGCAGTGCCCGCCGCCGTCGTGCCGTACCTTCTGCTCACCCAGGGGGACTCGCAGGCCACGACGGCCGCCGGGGCCGGACCCTACGTGTGGCGCAACGCGCAGGTGGCGGGCGGCGGTTACGTCACCGGGCTGGTGTTCAACGCCCGGGAGAAGGGCCTGCTGTACGCACGTACCGACATGGGCGGCGCGTACCGCTGGGACACCCGCGCCCGGCAGTGGACTCCGCTGACCGACTGGGTCGGTGAGAAGGACTGGAACCTGCTGGGCATCGACGCGGTGGCCACCGACCCCGTCGACCCCCGGCGCCTCTACCTCGCGGCGGGCACCTACACCAACGACTGGGCCGGCAACGGCGCGATCCTGCGTTCCGCCGACCGGGGCCGCACCTTCAAGCGCACCGACCTGCCGTTCAAGCTCGGCGCCAACGAGGACGGCCGCGGGGCCGGCGAGCGGCTGGCGATCGACCCCGCGCAGCACGGCACCCTCCTGCTGGGCACCCGCAAGAACGGGCTGTGGCGCAGCACCGACCACGGTGCCACATGGCGCCAGGTCTCCTCGTTCCCCGTCAAGGACGGAGCGGGCAGCGGCGCGGGCATCTCGTTCGTGACGTACGGCCCGGCCGGCAGCAAGACCGTCTACGTCGGCGTCGCGGACAAGTCCGCCTCCCTGTACCGCTCCACCGACGGCGGCCGCACCTGGCGGGGCGTCTCCGGGCAGCCCACCGGGCAGATGCCGCAGCACGGGGTGCTCTCCGGTGACGGCTCGCTCTACCTGACGTACACCAACGCCCTCGGACCCAACGGCGTGACGGCCGGTTCGGTGTGGAAGTACACGCCGGCGACCGGTGCGTGGAAGGACATCTCGCCCTCCCAGGGCGGTTACGGGTTCTCCGGCCTGGCCGTCGACCCGCAGAAGCCGTCCACCGTGATGGTGGCCACCCTCGACCGGTGGTGGCCGGAGGACGAGATCTACCGGACCACCGACGGCGGCACGACGTGGAAGGCGCAGGCCGCGGTCTCGGTGCGGAACGCCTCCGGCGCTCCGTACGTCGGAACCGGTACCGGGCACTGGATGACGGCCCTGGCCATCGATCCCTTCGACTCCGGGCACGTGCTGTACGGCACCGGCAGCGGCATCTGGCGCAGCAGGGACGCCGCCGCCACCGACAGCGGCGGCACGAGCCACTGGGCCGTGGGGGCGCGCGGGCTGGAGGAGACGGCGCTGATGGACGCGATCGCCCCGCCCGGCGGCGCGCATGTCATCACCGCCATGGGCGACTTGGGCGGATTCCGCCACGGGTCCCTGACCAAGGTGCCCGCCGGGCGGCTCAAGAACCCCATGATGACCAACAGCACGTCCATCGACTTCGCCCAGTCCCGCCCTTCGATGATGGTCCGCGTCGGCCGGGGCGGCGCACAGGACGGTGCCTACTCGACCGACGGCGGCCGCAGCTGGAAGGGCTTCGCCTCGGAACCGGTGGCCGGCGCCGACAGCGGCCGCGCAGCGCTCGCGGCCGACGGTTCCGCCATCGTCTGGACCCAGTCCGGCCAGGCCCCGTACCGCTCGACCGACAAGGGGGCCACCTGGTCGCAGGTCCGCGGGCTGGGCACCGGCGCCGTGGTCGTGGCCGACCGGTCGTCGGCCGCGGTCTTCTACTCGCTGGCCGGCGGCACGCTCCACGCCAGCACCGACGGGGGAGCGACCTTCAGCGCCCGGGCCGCGGGCCTGCCCGCCGACGGCCGGCTGGAGGCCGTACCCGGGGTCCCCGGGGACCTGTGGATCGCCGGCGGTGGCCGGGGGCTCCTGCACTCCACCGACGGCGGCCGCAGCTTCACCGCGCTCGCGGGGGTGCAGTCCGCCTCGGCACTGGGCTTCGGCAAGGCCGCACCGGGCACCTCCTACCAGGCCCTGTACCTCATCGGCACGGTGAAGGACGTGACCGGAGTCTTCCGGTCCACCGACCGGGGCGCCACGTGGGTCCGCGTCAACGACGACGCACACCAGTGGGGCAGCATCGGCGGCGTCGGCGTCATCACCGGTGACCCCGACACCTTCGGCCGCGTGTACGTCGGCACCAACGGACGCGGGCTCCTGTACGGCGACCCGTCCTGACATCCGCCGCGGCGGGGCCCGGGGTCGGCGGCCCCTGGCCCCGCCACGGCCGCGGAACCGGGGCGGGCGGGCCGGCCCGCGCAGTCCGCTCGACACGCTGTGCGCGGCGGACGGCCCAATCGATCTTGGGATCACATAATGCCGCCATGGGTTTCCGTCGAAAACTGTCGGGCGCAGCACGAGCAGTGCTGTCGTTGGGCATGGGTGCGTGTCTGCTCGGTTCCGCGCCCATGGGCGGAACGGACGGCGGCGTGCTGAGGATTGCGGTGTCGACGAACAGCGTGCCGGGCACCGGGGTCCACGTGCGGCCCGGGCAACTGCTGGTCCGCGTGTACCGGCTGCGCAACAACGCGGAATACGGCCTGCGCGGGGTCCGGGTGCGGGACGCGCAGGCCACCGGCGGACGCGTGCACTGCCCCCGGTCTTCCATGGCGCCGCTGGGGACGATGACCTGCCGGGCGGCCATCGCCGCTCTCACGGGCCGCCACCGCGTCCGGGTGACGGCCACCGGCACTGCGGCCTGGCCGGAGTACCCGGGCGGTCGCGCGTCGGCCACCGCGGGGTACCACGCCCGCGCCTCCGTCCTGGTCCTCAAGCGCCAGGCGTCGCAGAAACGTCTCTCCTATCGTCTGATGTACGCAGGCCCCGCCCCCTTGGACGACGTGCGCCTTCGCGACCCGCTGCTGCGTGCGGCCGGTCCGTTGACGTGCGCCGGCGGAGGGGGCGTCCCACCCCGGCTGCAGCCCGGTACGAGCGTCGAGTGCTGGGCATCGGCCCCGACCGCGCCCGGGCGCCATGCATCCGTGGCCGTGGCCACCGGCACGACGGCGGACCGGGCCGTCTCCGCGACCGGGTCGTTACTGCCCCCGCTGGCCCTGGTCGCACGGGCCGCCGCCGGGTACGCGGTGCCCCACCCCCGGCCGGTGCCGCGCCCGCCTCACCCCCCGGCGAGCCGGCAGCCCCGCCCCCCTGCCCCGCCTCGTCCCCCCGCCGCGCCGCAGCCCCCGGGCACGCCCCAGTCTCCGGGAGTTCCGCAGCCTCCCGGAGTTCCGCAGCCTCCGGGTGTACCCCCGTTCCCCGGTGTGCCGCAGCCCCCGGGCACGCCCCAGTCTCCGGGCGCCCCTCCCCGCGCATCCGTACCGCCCGGGGCTCCTCTGCCTCCGGGCCTTCCTCTGCCGCCGGGGGTGCCCCTGCCTCCGGGCCTGCCGCTGCCCCCTTGGAGCCCCTTGCCCCCGGGCGCGCAACTGCCCCCCGGTGCACCGCCGCCCGGCGAGGGCACGGCTCCGGGCCCCGCGGCGCCGCCGGGCGGGGATGCACCGGCGCCGCCCGGCGAGGGCGCGGCGGGCGTCGGCACCGGGCCGGCGGCCGCGGCCCAACTGCCGCCCCTGGCCCTCACCGCACCGGGAGGGCAGTTCCTCGCGGCCGGTCAGGCGGGGCGTGCCCGAGGGCAGTCCACCGCGGCGAGGCCCACCGCTCCCGAAGAGGCCGAGGCCGCCCGCGCACGCCCTCCGGGCACGTCTCCGGCCCGGTCCAGGCCGCGGTCCGAGCCGCTCATGGACCGGATGGACTGGGCGGTGCTGACCCTGGTGCTCGTGCTGTTCCCGGCTTTGCTGGCCGCGATGAACTTCGAGTCGCGGCGCACATCGAAATCCCGTGAGGAGTAGGGCCTGACATGTTCGGCGTGGGTGTGTTGTTCGCGTTCGTGGGTGCGGTGACGGCGTGCGGCCTGACGTGGGCGCTGTCCCGCAGCGAGGCATCCAGGAAGGCTCACCTGGAAGCTCCCGCGCTGGGCTTCGTGGGCAGCGCCACTCTGGCGCTGTTCGTGCTGACGGCGGCCTTCCTGGTGGCGAGTTCCTGGCAGCAGCGCAATGCCGCGAGTGACCACACCTACCAGGAGGCGCGTGCGCTGGAGGCCGCCTTCGGGGACATGCGGGAGCTGCCGGCCGTGGTGCGTCCGCAAGCCCGGGAGCAACTCAGGCAGTACACCGCGGAGGTGGCCGGACCGGAGTGGGTTCTGATGCGGGACCGGCAGATGAGCACGAAGGCCGCCGGCCTGCTCGACCAGGCGCGGCTGACCGTCGCGCGCGTACAGGGGACGGGGGAGGAGCAGACCGCCCGGGACGCGGTCGGCACCGCCCTGGACGGCGTGGCCACGGCACGCAACCAGCGCTCCAGCGACATGCGGTGGACCGTCCCGGAACCCATCTCGTACGCGCTCGTGGCCACGGCCCTGCTGGTCGTCCTCTTCCCGGCCCTGGTGGGCATCAACGCCGGTCCGCGGCACATGCTGGTGATGCTGCTGCTCGGCACCGTGCTGGGATTCGGCGTGTACCTGGTGTCGATCCTCCAGCACTCGTTCAGCCCGCCCCTCGGCATCGAGCCGGACGCGTACCGGCAGGCCCTGATGCGGTTCGACCAGATCGAGGCCGCACGGTAACGGACGACGCAGCCAAGTGATGCCGGTCTTGGGCTGATTGGGCTAAACCCTGTCATGCGCGCGAGTGTGGCGGGCAGTTGGCGCGGGCCCCGTTGCATGGTGAGGCGATGCGAGCCATTCGATCAACGAAGTCCTCCGGCGCGCCCTCCGGGCCGGGCCCCCTTTCGCGGCGCGAGTTCGCCGCGGGCGCCGCCTCCGCGGCAGCCGCTGTCGCCGGCGCCACGGCCGCACCGGCGACGGCGGCCGGTCCGGGACCGGCCCTCCTGGCCCCTCCGGCGACTTCCGCACCGTCCGGTCGCGCCCTCCGGGTCGCGCACGCGCTGCTGATGCGCGGCCCCGGAGGGGAGGACCTGGTCCCCTCCTACCTGCGGGTGCTGGTCGGCGACGGCCTGCCGAGGACTTCCGCGGCGCCGAAGAAGGTCCTCGTGGTCGGGGCCGGCCCGGCGGGGCTGGTGGCGGCGCTGCTGTTGCGGCGGGCCGGGCACGCGGTCACGCTCGTGGAGGCGAACGGCAACCGCGCCGGAGGCAGGATCAAGACGTTCCGCAAGGGCGGCCACGAGGGGGCAGCCCAGCCCTTCGCCGACCCGCTTCAGTACGCCGAGGCCGGAGCGATGCGCATCCCGCAGAGCCATCCCCTGGTCATGGCCCTGATCGACCACCTGGGCCTGCCACGCCGGAAGTTCCGCCTGGTCGACGAGAACCCCGACGGAACCCGTGCCCTGCGGACCTGGATCCACGTGAACGGAATCCGCGTGCACCGGGCCGAGTACGCGCGCAACCCGCGCCGGGTGAATCGTTCCTTCGGAGTGCCCCGCGCCCTCTGGGACGTGCCTTCCGCCACGATCCTCGCCGACGCGCTGGCACCGGTGCGGGACGAGATCAGTACGGTGGCGGCCGACGGGCGCCGCGTGGACAAGCCGGCCGGGGAACTGATCGCCGGATGGGTGCGGATCGTCGAGCGCTTCGGCGACTGGTCGATGCGGCGCTTCCTGCGGGAGTCCGCCAAACTCGACGACGCCACGATCGACCTGGTCGGCTGCCTGGAGAACCTCACCTCCCGCCTCTCCCTCTCGTTCCTCCACAGCTTCCTCGGCGCGGCCCTCATCGCCCCCGACACCGCGTTCTGGGAACTGCGCGGCGGTACGGCGACCCTCGCCGACGCCCTGCTGGAAGAGGTCCGGGAGTGCGTCCGCTTCGACCGGCGGGTCACCAGGATCGAGTACTGGGACCCGTCCCGTCCGCACGCCGACACCCCGCACGTCGGCCCCGACGGTCCGCGCGTATGGGTGGACACGGTGTCCGAAGGACGCGAAGGCACGCCGGTACGGGAGCAGTTCACCGCGGATGCCGCCGTCATCACGGTGCCCTTCTCGGGACTGCGGCACATCCGCATCGCCCCGCTCATGTCGTACGGCAAGCGCAGGGCCGTCACCGAACTCCACTACGACAGTGCCACGAAGGTCCTGCTCGAATTCAGCCGCCGCTGGTGGGAGTTCGACGAGGACGACTGGAAGCGGGAACTCGCCACGATCGACCCCGGCCTCCACGAGGCCTACCAGAAGGGGCGCGCCCCCGCCGACGGCAGCCTCCTGGGCCGCCACGGCTCCGTCACCGGGGGCTTCCTCTCCGACAGCCAGCGCGTGTACTACGCCGCGTACCGATCCGTGAGCCGCGACCAGCCGGAAGCCGTCGGCAGTCTGGGAGGCGGATCGGTGAGCGACAACCCCAACCGCTTCACGTTCAACCCCTCGCACCCCGTGCCGGGCAGCGCCGGGGGAGTGGTGCTCGCCTCCTACAGCTGGGCGGACGACGCCAGGCGCTGGGACGCCCTCGACGGCGACTCCCGCTACCCCTACGCCCTCTGCGGCCTCCAGGAGATCTACGGCCAGCGCATCGAGGTCTTCTACACCGGTGCCGGGAAGACCCAGAGCTGGGCGCGGGACCCCTACGCCTACGGCGAGGCATCCGTCCTCCTCCCCGGCCAGCACACCGAACTCTTCCCCGACATCGGCACTCCGGAAGGCCCGCTCCACTTCGCGGGCGACCACACCTCCCTCAAACCCGCCTGGATCGAGGGAGCCCTGGAATCGGCGGTCCGCGCCTCCCTGGAGGTCCACACCGCCGACTGACGGCCGCAAGCCCCTGCCGCGGTGGCGGGCGTGACGGCGACGCTGTCCGCAGGGGCCGGTCGGCGGCGCCCGCGGCGTCCCGCACGGCCGGGTGCGGGGCCCGCGGCTCAGCGGCCGACGTGCGTGAGCTGCCGGTTCAGCTCGTGCAGGAAGCGCACGACCGTGTGGAGTTCGCCGGCGTCGAAGCGCGCCCGTACGGCGTCCGTGGCGCGGGCCAGCGGTCCGAAGTACTCGCGCGCCACCTCCCGGCCGGCCGGCGCGTAGTGCAGGTGCACGACCCGCCGGTCGTCGGCCGCCCGGGAGCGCCGGATGTGGCCCGCCTTCTCCAGCCGGTCGATGCAGGCGGTCACCGCCCCCGAGGTGAGGTTCATGCGAGCGCCGAGCCGGCCGGGGGTCATCGGCTCGCCGTCCTCGTCCCGTTCGGCGTCCAGGACGGCGATCAGGGCCTGGACGTCGGTGAGGTGCAGGCCGTGGGAGTGGGCGAACTCCTGGGCGATGCGGTTGAACTCGGCGTTGAGCCGTCGCAGGAGTACCGCGAAGGACTGCAACCCGATCGGGTCCTCGTCGGGAGTCGCGGGCGGAGGAGTGACGGCGCTGCTCATGACCTCAGTCTATGATCTCTCGATGATTGAGATACTTTCTCGTAGAGTTGTCGGAGGCTGTCCATGAGGAGCACGTCGCGCCGGGCCCGGTGGCTGGTCCCGCTGGCACTGCTGCTGGTCTGGCTGGGGATCGGCGGGACGCTCGGCCCCTACGCCGGACGGCTCGGGGAGGTCGCGACCAACGACCAGGCCGCGTTCCTCCCCGCGAGCGCGGAGTCCACCCGGGTCCTCGAAGCCGGCAAGCCCTTCGAACGCACCGCATCGGTGCCCGCGGTCCTCGTGTGGCAGGCTGCCGGCACCGGCCGCGTCGGCGAGGCGCAGCAACGGGCGGCGACACGGGCCGTTGCGGGCCTGGCAGGCCGGGAAGGCATCGCCGGGCGGCCCTCACCCGCCCTGCTCTCCGAAGACGGCCGGGCGCTGCAGGCGGTCGTCCCCCTGGCCCCCGACCTCGGTGACGAACTGCCCGCCGTCCTCGCGGAGGTGCGCGCGGCCGCGGAGGCGGTGCCGGGGCTGACCGCCGGGATCGCCGGCCCGGCAGCCACCCGGGCGGACCTCTCGGACGCCTTCGCAGGCATCGACGGCCTGCTCCTCGGCGTCGCCCTGGGCGCCGTCCTGCTGATCCTGCTGCTGGTCTACCGGAGCCTGCTGCTGCCGCTGGTGATCATCACGGGCGCCGTGATGGCCCTCGGCCTGGCCTGCGCCGTGGTGTACGCGCTCGCCGACCGCGGGATCGTGCGCGTGGACGGACAGGTCCAGGGCATCCTGTCCATCCTCGTCATCGGCGCGGCCACCGACTACGCGCTGCTGCTGGCCGCACGCTTCCGGGAGGAACTCGCCGCCCGGGCCGACCGCACGGCCGCCGCCGTCGCGTCCGTGCGCCGGTCGGCCGGTGCGATCACCGCCAGCGCCGCGACCGTCGCCCTCGGCCTGCTCGCCCTGCTGGCGAGCGACCTGACGAACAACCGGGCACTGGGCCCGGTGGGCGCCATCGGCATCGCCTGCGCGGTGCTGAGCACCCTGACCTTCGTGCCCGCCGTACTCGCCCTGCTCGGGCGCAGCTCGTTCTGGCCCGCGACACCCGAGCCCGCGGACGCCACGACCGACGGGCACCGCATCTGGCGCCGGATCGCGGCCGTGATCGACGCCGCCCCGCGCCGGGTGTGGGTGTCGACGACCGCCCTCCTGCTCGCCCTGGCCGCCTTCGCCCCCACGCTGTCCTCGAAGGGCGTGCCCCTGGACGAGATCTTCGTCAACGACGCCCCGTCGGTGGCGGCCCAGCGGACTCTCGGCGAGCACTTCCCCGCAGGCTCCGGCCAGCCCGCGGTCATCATCGCCAACGAGGGGAAGGCGGCAGAGGCCCTCGCCGCCGCCCGGGCCGCCGACGGCGTCGCCTCGGCCGCCGCAGTCACCGCCTCGGGCCGCCCGGGAGCCGGAACCCCCCTGGCCGTCGACGGCCGCGTCCGCATCGACGCCACCCTGGCGGCCGCCGCCGACAGCCGGGCCGCCCGGACGGCGGTCGAAGGGCTCCGTACCCGCCTGCACGCCGTCCCCGGGGCCGACGCCCTGGTCGGCGGCTACACCGCCCAGCAGTACGACACCCAGCGGACCGCGGCCCGCGACCGGACCGTCATCGTCCCGGTGGTCCTCGCCATCATCCTGCTCATCCTGGTACTGCTGCTGCGCGCCCTCCTCGTGCCGGTCCTCCTGGTGGCGACCGTCGCCCTGAACTTCCTCGCCACCCTGGGCGTTTCCGCCCTCGTCTTCGAGCACCTGCTCGGCTTCAGCGGCACGGACGCCTCCGTCCCCCTGTACGGATTCGTGTTCCTCGTCGCCCTCGGCGTGGACTACAACATCTTCCTCATGTCACGGGTACGGGAGGAGAGCCTCGTCCACGGCGTCCGCCGAGGCGTCCTGCGCGGCCTGACCACCACCGGAGGGGTCATCACCTCGGCCGGCGTGGTCCTCGCCGCCACCTTCGCCGCCCTGATGGTCATCCCCCTCGCCTTCCTCGTCCAGATCGCCTTCATCGTCGCCTTCGGCGTCCTCCTGGACACCCTCGTCGTGCGCTCCCTGCTCGTACCCGCCCTGGTCCTGGAGACCGGACCCCGCGCCTGGTGGCCCGGCCGCCTGTCCCGCACGGCACCGGGCGGGGGAGCGGCGTGACAACCCGGCCGGCGCCCGTCAGCGGCGGGTCTGCACGAAGCCGATCTTGTCGATCTCCTCGCCCGCGCGGCCGTGGAACCCGGTGATCTGCCAGCCGGGCGGGGCGGTGTGGGTGACGCAGTCGGCAGTCGTCGTGCCGCCGGCGAGGGTGCGCCCGAGGTTGGTCGTGAACCTCGCGTGGAAGATCCGGGTGCGGCCGTCCTTCCGGGCCCGGCACAGGTACGCGGAGGTGACGTACTCGTCGCTGCCGAGCGTCAGGGAGGCCGCGGTTCCGCCCGTACCGCCGTGGGCGAGGGTCGTGCCGTCGTCCAGGGTGAGGGCCATCCGGTCGACGCGGGCGCCGGCCTGCAGGCCGATGCGGGTGACGCGGGCGTCCGCGGGGACGCGGTCGATGTCGTTGAAGCGGGCGCCGTGCGGTCCGCCGAACTGCTCGCTCAGCCGGTAGGCCGGATTGCGCTCCCAGGAGAACGCGACCGCGACGGGGTCGTGGTCGGAGAGCATGAGCCGGTCGCCGGTGAGGAAGGCGGCGTGCTCGTTGGCGTACGAGGTCGCGTGCAGGGAGACCAGCCGGCTGCCGCGGTAGAGCACTTTGTCGACGAGCTCGCAGGTGGCCGGCACGGTCGCGCCGGACTGGTCGCAGAGCAGGGGGTCGCTGCCCTTGGCGGGCGGGGTGCCGCCGCGGACCACTTCGACCCAGGCGTCGGTGAGGCCGTTGGCGGCGGCGAACTCGGCGATGGTGTCGCCGGCCCGGGTGTAGCGGGTGTTGGTGTCGCCCATGACGACGACCGCGTTGCCCGCCGAGTTGCCCCTGATGAACGCGGTGAGCTGGGTCAGGTTGTCGGCCCGTGCCGCGAGGTCGCCTGCGCTCGTGCCCGCGTTGGTGTGCAGGTTGTAGAAGTCCACGTACACCCCGTCGGCGAGGCGCTGCCGGGCGAAGCTGAAGCCCTTCGGGGTCAGGCAGTCACCCGAGTCGTACTGGCACGAGTTCCAGCGGATCCGCTCGAAGTCGTCCGTGTCGTAAGGGGACTTCGCGAGGGTGTTGAGCCCGCTGCCGATGCCCGCCCCGCCGCTGGTGGGGGTGCGGTACGGGTGCGCGGTGTCGGCTTCGTAGAGGCGCGCGTGGTAGTTGAAGTCCTCCTGCACGTGGACGATGTCGTACGGCGCGATCCGCCGGCCGATCTCCGTCGTGCTGGACTCGCGCGGCGTCGGGGCACTGGAAATGCTCTCGGGCAGGCCGGCGACGTTGTAGGTGAGCACGCTGAAGGTGCCGGAGTCGGCGGCCGCGGCCGGTGCCGCCATGGCGGTGGGCCCGGCGAGTGCGGCGGCCGCCGCCGTCAGCCAGACGAGCAGTCGGTGCATGGCGGTCTCCTGGCGGGTGGAGGTCATGGGCGGAGGCGGCGCGGAACGAGACGCCCCCCCACTCCCGTACGCAGCATGACGCCCCGAGTGTTAACGCTCACAACCAGTGCGTCAAGGCCCCGGACCGGGCTGCCGCGGCCGGTGCTCCGCCCGCAGCACTTCAGCTCGCGGGCGCGTCGGCCGCCTCCCCGTCGGTCAGGCGCGCCCGCCATGCGCCCACGTGTTCCTCCGACATGGCGGCGAGGCGTGCTATCTCCCGGTCGCCGCGCCCGTCGGACCACGCCAGGATCCGCGTCACGGTGCGGTTGCGCGCGGCGCGGAAGTCCTTGAGCGTGTTCTCCAGGCGCGTGACCTCCTCGGCCTCCGCCACGAGTTGGCGGTCGACGGCCGAGCGCTCCTCGGCGCGCAGGCCGTGCAGATGGGCGCTCAGGCCCGTCAGGGCCAGCCCCTCCTCGTGTGCGGCGTTCTGGAAACCCTCGGCCAGGGCCGCCAGCACGCAGTCGGGCACGTCGGCGAGAGTGGCTCCGAGGGGCTTGGCGGCCGCCCAGGCGCCGCGGCCCGCCTCCGTGGTCTCCAGCCAGACGCGGGCGTCCGTCGGAGTGCGGTCACCGCACGCCCGGGCACGGTAGGCGTACAGCGCGGCACGGTGGCCGTAGAACGTGAACCCGTCCTCGATCTGCCGCCCGGCGGCGCGGCACATCCGTCCCGGTACGCCGCCGTAGCCGCTCTCGGGCGAGTAGTCGGCGTAGGCGTCGAGCTCCGCGTCCGAGGCCAGACCCCAGGCGGGATCGCACAGGTCGGGGTTCATCGCCAGGAAGGCCCCCACCTCCACGCGCCAGGCCGGGGTCGGCGTCGCGCGCACCGGCACGGGCCGGCGGAGCCCGTCGGGGGAGGCGGCGGTGCGGGTCGCCGACCGCTCGATGTCCTCCCAGGCGGTGGCGGCCTCGGCCGACCACTCCAGCTCGGCGCCGGGCCCGACCCGGTGGATCGAGTCCACGAGCCGCTGTACGGACGGCAGGATGCCCCGCGCGAGCACGTGGAGCTCCTCGGCGGTGAAGAAGCGCCAGGTGCAGCCGCGCTGCTGGTCGTGGGTCAGGTGGCGGAGCAGCTGCACCACGACTCCGGGAGCCGGCAGGGCCCCGTCGCCGAGCGCCCTCCGTGAGGGGCCGGGCAGCCGAGTGGCGAGGTCTTCGCCCGGAGCCCGCCAGTCGGTGTCGCCGAACCAGACGGCGCCGGTGCGCACGTCCACCGCCAGCCACTGCTGGTACGCCGCTCCCGGCCCGTAGCGCCGATCGTGCTGCTCGGCGTGCTCGTCGTGCCAGACGTACTCGGCCGGAGGCGGGTCGAGCTCCACCGCCATGAAGCCGTCCTCGGGGCGGTAGCCGGTGAGGATGCGGGCCGTTGGGGGCGCGTTGTCGGCTGCGGTCATGAGGGGTTTCCTCTCGCTGGAACGTCAACCGCCGCCAACGTAGAGCTCCCGGCAGGCAATGGTTTAACTTTCAGCCATAGTGTTCGGTAGTCGGACAGGTCGGGAGGCCTGGTGGTGCGGTGCGGTCTACGCGCGTGCGGACGCCGCCAAGTTGGCGGATTCCGCACGTCCGCCGCGGTCCGGGCCCGTCCGGGCGTGGTGCGTGCTGCACACTCCACGGGGGCGCGCCCGGCGCTCGCGCGGCGAGCGTCCGCCCCCGCCAGCGCCGGCGTACGGGTGCCGCGGGGTGCCCATTCGGCCCGGGGGTGGACGTAACCCGCGCACCGGGCGAAGTTCACCGGCCGGATTTTCCCGACAGAAGTGTCTTGACACCCTCCGGTGCACCCCGCAGGATCACAGCGTGAACCTGTCAGACAGCCAGACAGGTGGCCAACTGCCGCGGCGCGTCAGCGCGATGGAAGCGGTCTTCGGTCACCTGCGCACCGCCATTGAGCGCGGTGAGTACGCCGTGGGCGACAAGCTCCCCTCGGAAGCCGAGATGTGCCGGACGCTCGAGGTCAGCCGGCCCGTGCTGCGGGAGGCGCTCCGGGCCCTGCAGGCCATGGGCCTGACCGTCTCCAAGAGCGGCAAGGGCACCTTCGTCCTCGCCAACACGGTGGAAGACCCCACCTTCGGCGACTACGCCGCAAGCGACCTGCTGGAGGTGCGCCGGCACGTCGAGATCCCGGTCGCCGGGTACGCCGCCGTGCGCCGCACCCCGGAAGACCTGGACCACCTGCGCCATCTGCTCGACCGCATGGAGCAGGAGACCGACACCACCGCCTGGGTGGCGATGGACACCGTCTTCCACCTGGCGGTGGCCGAGGCCTCCCGCAACCCCGTCTTCCGCCGCGTCATCGAGGAGATCCGCGACGCACTGGCGCGTCAGTCGACCTTCCTCAACGAGCTGGGCGGCCGGCGCGAGCAGTCCAACTGCGAGCACCGGGCCATCCTCGAGGCACTGGTCGACGGGTCCGAGCACGACGCGGTGGAGGCCATGTCCCACCACCTCCTGCGGGTCGAGACGACCCTCACCGACATCGTGCGCCCCCAGCACACGAGCACCCCCACGGAAGGCGGACCCGAGGCGTGAGCGAGCAGTTCCTCAAAGGCGAGAAGCGCACCACGACCCGTCACGTCGACGCCGGGGACACCGGGTACAGCAAGTCCCTGAAACCCCGCCACGTCAACATGATCGCCATCGGCGGTGCGATCGGCACCGGCCTCTTCCTCGGCGCCGGAGGACGCCTCGCCGACGCCGGGCCCTCGCTGTTCATCGCGTACGCCGTCTGCGGGGTCTTCGCGTTCCTCGTCGTGCGCGCACTCGGCGAACTCGTCCTGTACCGGCCGTCCTCCGGCGCCTTCGTCTCGTACGCCCGGGAGTTCCTGGGCGAGAAGGGCGCGTACACCGCGGGCTGGATGTACTTCCTCAACTGGGCGACCACCGGCATCGCCGACATCACCGCCGTCGCCACCTACACCCACTACTGGGGCCTGTTCTCCGACGTTCCGCAATGGGTGATCGCGCTCGTGGCCCTCGCCGTGGTCCTCGCCGTGAACCTGATCTCGGTGCGGATCTTCGGCGAACTGGAGTTCTGGTTCGCCATCGTCAAGGTCGGCGCGCTCGTCGCCTTCATGGCGATCGGGATCTTCCTCCTCGCCACCCGGCACCCCGTCGACGGGGCCGTCCCCGGCCCGGCACTGATCACCGGCAACGGCGGCATCTTCCCCAACGGCCTGCTCCCGATGCTGCTGATCATCCAGGGCGTCGTCTTCGCCTACGCCTCCGTCGAGCTGGTCGGCGTCACGGCGGGCGAGACCGAGAACCCCGAGGAGATCATGCCCAAGGCGATCAACTCGATCATGTGGCGCGTGGGCCTCTTCTACGTCGGCTCGGTCGTCCTGCTGTCGATGCTGATGCCGTGGAGCGCCTACAGCTCCGGCCAGAGCCCCTTCGTCACCGTGCTGTCCCACATCGGCGTCCCGGCGGCCGGCGACGTGATGAACCTGGTCGTCCTCACCGCGGCCATGTCCTCGCTCAACTCCGGCCTCTACTCCACCGGTCGCATCCTGCGCTCGATGGCCGTCAACGGCTCGGCCCCGCGCTTCACCGCCCGGCTGAGCCGTACGCAGGTGCCCTACGGGGGCATCCTCCTCACCAGCGGCATGTGCGTCCTCGGCGTCGGCCTCAACTTCGTCGTTCCGGCCGACGCGTTCGAGATCGTGCTCAACCTCGCCGCCATCGGCATCCTCGCCACCTGGGGCATGATCATGGTGTGCCACCTGCTCTTCTGGCGGAAGACCCGTGAGGGCGAACTGACCCGTCCCTCCTACCGCCTGCCCGGCTCCCCGTGGACCGAGATCGTGACGCTGGCCTTCCTCGCCTCCGTCCTGGTCCTGATGTACGCCGACGGAGGCGCGGGCCGCACCACCGTGCTGTGCGTACCGCTGATCGCCGCGGCGCTGACCGCCGGCTGGTACGCGGTCCGCGGCCGCGTGGCGGACGCCGCCGGCCGCGACGGCTGAGCCGGCACCCGCCCGTCCCGCCCCACGGCGCGCGGGCCCGCACGCCTCGCGCACCACGGCCGCTCCGGACCTCCGGGGAGCCGGCCGCGGACCCGCCGGGCACCCGCCCGCCGTGCCCGGCCGGCTCCGCACCCCTCACCGCTGCACCCACCACCCAGGAAGAGGGCCATGCCCACGACGACTGCCGCCACCCGCACCGAACACGACCTGCTCGGCGACCGCGACGTGCCCGCCGACGCCTACTGGGGCGTCCACACCCTCCGGGCCGTCGAGAACTTCCCCATCACCGGCACGCCCGTCTCCGCCTACCCGCACATGGTCGAAGCCCTCGCCGCCGTCAAGGAGGCGGCGGCGCTCGCCAACGAGGAGCTCCGCCTGCTGGAGCCCGCGAAGGCCGCCGCGATCGTCGCCGCCTGCCGGGAGATCCGCGCCGGCAAGCTCCACGACCAGTTCGTCGTCGACGTCATCCAGGGCGGAGCCGGCACCTCGACCAACATGAACGCCAACGAGGTGATCGCCAACCGCGCCCTGGAGCTCCTCGGCCACGCGAGGGGCGAGTACCGCCACCTGCACCCCAACGAGGACGTCAACCTCGGCCAGTCCACCAACGACGTCTACCCGACCGCCGTGCGGATCGCGACCGTGTTCGCGGTCCGCACCCTGCTCGACGCCATGGCCGTCCTCCAGGACGCCTTCACCCGCAAGGCCGCCGAGTTCCACGACGTGCTGAAGATGGGCCGGACCCAGCTGCAGGACGCCGTCCCGATGACGCTCGGACAGGAGTTCTCCGCCTTCGCCGTCATGCTCGACGAGGACCGCAGCCGGCTCGCGGAGGCCCTCGGCCTCATCCACGAGATCAACCTCGGCGCCACCGCCATAGGCACGGGCCTCAACGCCCCCGCCGGATACGCCGAGTCGGCCCGCCACCACCTGGCCGGCATCACCGGACTGCCCCTGGTCACCGCCGCCGACCTGGTCGAAGCCACCCAGGACTGCGGCGCGTTCGTCCAGATGTCCGGCGTGCTCAAGCGGATCGCCGTCAAGCTGTCCAAGACCTGCAACGACCTGCGCCTGCTGTCCTCCGGGCCGCGCGCCGGACTCGGCGAGATCAACCTGCCCCCCGTACAGGCGGGTTCGAGCATCATGCCCGGGAAGGTCAACCCGGTGATCCCTGAGGTGGTCAACCAGGTCGCCTTCGAGGTCATCGGCAACGACGTCACCATCACCATGGCAGCCGAAGCCGGACAGCTCCAGCTCAACGCCTTCGAGCCGGTCATCCTGCACTCGCTGTCGAAGTCCGTCACCCACCTGCGCGCCGCCTGCCTCACCCTCGCGGAGCGCTGCGTGGCCGGCATCACCGCCAACACGGAGGTGCTGCGCGCCACCGTCGAGAACTCCATCGGCCTGGTGACCGCCTTGAACCCGCACATCGGGTACACCGCAGCCACCGAGATCGCCAAGGAGGCCCTCGCCACCGGCCGCGGCGTGGCCGAACTCGTCCTGGAGCGCGGCCTGCTCCCGGCAGAGACGCTCGCGGCCCTGCTCCGCCCGGAGTCGATCGCAGGCACCGCAGCCCCCGCAGCCTGACGCACCGGCCCCTCCGGCGACCCCAGCCCCTCGCCGGAGGCCCACCCGTGCGGGCCCGGCCGTCCCCGGCCTGGGAGGCCGTGCCGTGGCGCGCGCCGCCGCCGGGGGAGCGCCGCCACTCGCCCGCGGCCCGGCCGGGGACCTGGCCTGCCGGTGCCTGCACCCCGGGAAAATGCCCGGGGTGCAGGCACCGCCCGCTCCTATGATCTGCAGATGACGGATCCCCTTCACCCCGCCAAGCCCCGCCCCGGAGACCGGGTCGCCGTGCTGTCCCCGGCTTCCGGCCTGCCGGGCCTCTTCCCCCTGCCCTACGAGCTGGGCCTGCGCAGGCTCCGGGACGACTTCGGGCTGGAGCCGGTGGAATACCCGACGACCCGCACGATGGGCGCGAGCCCGGCCGAACGGGCCGCGGACATCCACGCGGCCTTCGCCGACCCCGGCATCAAGGCCGTGATCGCCAGCATCGGCGGCGAGGACCAGATCACCGTCCTGCGCCACCTCGACCGCGACCTGCTCCGCGCCCACCCCAAGCCGTTCTTCGGGTACAGCGACAACACCAACCTGCTGCTGTTCCTGCGGAACCTCGGCATGGTCGCCTACCACGGCGGCTCGGTGATGGTCGAGCTGGGACGGCCCGGGGCGATGCACCCGCTGTCCGCGGATTCCCTCCGGGCGGCCCTGTTCACCTCGGGCGAGTACGAACTCGCTCCGGCGAGCAGCTGCGGGGACGTCAACCGCCCCTGGGAGGACCCGCGCACCTTCGAGTCGGCGCCGGAAATGGAGCCGGCCGACGGCTGGACCTGGCACCGCGGCGACCGGGTCGTCGAAGGGCTCGCCTGGGGCGGCAACCTGGAGATCCTCTCCTGGATGCTGATGGCCGACCGCGAGGTTCTGCCGGCCGAGGCCTACGTCGGCAACGTCCTCTTCCTGGAGACCTCCGAGGAGATGCCGCGCGCCGAGGAGGTGTACCGGATCCTGCGGAACATGGGGGAGCGCGGGCTGCTGGAGCAGTTCCCCGTGCTGCTGATGGGCCGGGCGAAGAGCTGGTCGTTCGAGAACCGGTTCGACGCCGGGGAACGGGCGCACTACCGCCGCGGGCAGCGGGAGTCCGTCCTGCGCGCCCTCCGGGAGTACGCCCCCGACACGATGGCGGTCTTCGACGTCGACCTCGGCCACACTGATCCGCAGCTCGTGATCCCCGTCGGAGGCCGGGTCCGGGTGGACGGCCCGGCGCGCCGGATCTTCGTCACCTACTGAGCTCGGCACGGTAGGCCGCGGCCGTCCGCTCCAGCGCCTCCTCGACCGGGGTGGCGACGGCGCCCAGCCGGTCCCGGATGAGGCGGGAGTCGACCACGTACGGTTCGGCGAACTCGTACCGCATCTCGATGAGTTCGCGCATCGTGCGGTTCACCGCCCCCATCGCGTACAGGGCGAGCGCGGGCATCCGGCGCAGCCGGGCGGCGCCGGGGCGGCCGGTGGCGCGGTGGGCCAGCTCGACGAGCCGGCGGGTGGTGCGGGTGTGCGGGTCGTTGGGGAGGTGCCAGATGCGGCCCGGGGCCTCGGGGTGCTCGCCGAGGAGAGCGAGCGCCTCCCCGATGTCGGGGATGAACGTGTACGTGTGCGGCTGGTCCGGATCGCCGAGGACGGTGGCGGCACGGCCGGACAGGAGGGCCGGGAACACCTGGTCGCCGAGGTTGGACTGGGCCCCGCCGCGGGGTCCGAAGTAGTCGGAGGCGCGGCCGATGGCCACCTCCACGCGCCCGGCCGCGTGCGCGGCGAGCAGCTCGCGCGCCATCAGCCCGCGGAGCCTGCCCTTGCGGGTGGTCGCGGCCTCGGGGGACTCCTCGGTGAGCGGGCGGCCCCCGGGCGGGCTGACACCACGGCCGCCCGCAGCCGCCGCAGGCGCGCGGGGCGGCTCTCCCCGCGGCCCGGTCAGCCCCGGGGGCCGGGCTCCCCGACCGGGCCTGAGCCGGGGCGGGGGGACGCCTCGGAGGACGGGTTCGCGGAGGCGGCGGGAGGTCTGGGGGCGGCCGGCGCCTCCGACGGGGGGAGCACCTGCGTGGAAGGCTGCGGCGCCGGAGTGGGCGTGGCGGGGCCGCGGGTGGGGCTCCGGTCCCCGTCGGGAGTGGTCCACCCGGGCGGGGCCGCCGGCGGCACGGGCCGGCCGCCCGGGGGGCCCGGGGCCAGGGCGACGTACGCGGCGACGGCGACGGCGGCTGCGCCGGTGAGTGCGGCCAGCGGAAGGCCCAAGCGGCGCAGCCGCTCCAGGGGCAGCCGCCGAAGGTGCCTGCCGGGCGGATCGGCGGGCCGCAGGTCCCGGACGGTCACCTCCCCGGCGCGGGCGGCGAGGGCCTCGCGCAGCCTCCGCTCCACGGGCCGCCGCGACCCGGTCTCGTCTTCGTGCTCGTACGTGGGGTTCACATCCGGCCTTCCAGGATCTTCTCCAGCGCGTCGAGGGCGCGGCTCGCATTGGACTTCACCGCACCCCGGCTGATGCCGAGGGCGTCCGCGATCTCGGCCTCGCTGAGCTCGCCCCAGTAGCGCAGGACCAGGACCTCGCGGCGCCGGGGCGTGAGCCGGGCGAGCGCGGCCAGTACCTCGCGGTGCTCCTCGTGGAGGATGGCGTGCTCCGCGGCGGACGGGACGTCCACCGGGACGGGCGGTGTCCAGGCGCGGGCCGTACGCCGCCGCCGCAGCACCGAACGGCAGGTGTTGACCACCGCCGTGCGCAGGTACCCGAGCGCGTTGTCCACCTCGCCGATGTGCTCGCCGTGGCGCCGGTAGAGGGCGGTGAAGGCGTCCTGCACGACGTCCTCGGCGGTGGGCAGGTCGTCGACGAGCAGCACGGCCAGGCGCACCATGCGGAGGCGGTGCGCGTGGTAGAGCTCGCTGACGGTGGGCGGCCGCCCACCGTCCGGACCGACCTCCCCGGCACGGGCGTACGGCGCGCACCCCGGGTGTTGCGGGTACGAGGCGTGCTGCGGGCGGGTCGGGTACGAGGCCCCGGACGTGGCCGGGCCGCCCCGGTCCCGGGGGGCGGCGGTCCGGGCGCGGCGCAACAGTCCGCGCAGCAGACCGCGCACCGCAGGGCCGAAGCCGTGCGGTGCGCGTGCGGGGCCGGGCAGCGGCGCGGGCTGCGGTACGGCGAGGTGGAGCACGGGATTCCTCGGGTGCGGCACGTCAGTTGCGCGTGCGGATCCGCCGTACGGCGTACAGGGATCCGGCGCCGGCGGTGATGAGCAGTGCGGCGCCGCCGCCCAGGGCTGCGGTGGTCGCGGTCGAGCCAGTATGCGCGAGCTCGTCCGCCGTACCGTCGGCGGGGGCCGGTGCGGGGGCGGGCGCCCCGGAGGGAGCCTCCGACGGCACGGCCGAAGGGTCGGCCGACGGCTGCTCGGCGGACGGGGCTGCCGACGGGGCGGCGGCGGGCCCGGCACTCGGCCTCGCGCTCGCTCCGGCACGCGGCCGCGCACCCGAAGCGGGCGCGGACACCACGGCGGGTGCCGCACCGCCGGGCGCGGCCGCGGGGGCGGCGGCAGGCGCGGCCACCTCGGCGGGGCCCGGGACGGCGGAGTCGGCCTGGGCCGTCCCCGCGGCAGCGGCGAAGGAGGCGAGCACTCCGGCCGCGACGGCCGCACCGCAAACGTGCCTGAGGTTCTTCATGTGGATCTCCTGGGTCGGGTGAAGGGCACGGAACCGTGGCCCTCACCCCGCACGACGCTTGACCCGCCCCCGGGTTGCCGCGCACCCGGAAGTTTTTCGGCGGACGGCGCGTCCGCCGCTTGAGGGGCCGGGATCGGCCGCCTCAGACCTGCCGGGCCCCGCCGTCCACGAAGAGTTCGATGCCGGTGATGTAGCTGCTCTCGGCCGAGGCGAGGAACAGGGCGGCGGCGGCCACCTCTTCCGGACGGCCGGGGCGGCCGAGGGGGACGCGGGCCGCCGCCGCCTCCACCACCCCGGCGGGCGCCCGCTCCAGGGCCGGGGTGACGATCGGGCCGGGGCTGAGGGTGTTCACCCGGATCCCGCGGCCGGCCAGTTCGAGCGCCATGCTGCGCGCCATGGACCGGACGGCGGCTTTCGTCGCGGCGTACACACCGAAGTGCTCCGACCCTGCGGACCCTGCGGCCGAGCCGAGCAGGACGACCGAGCCGCCGTCCCGGAGCAGGGGCAGGGCGCGCTGGACGGTGAAGAAGACCGCCTTGAAGTTCAGGTCCGAGGTCCGGTCGAACTCCTCGGGGGTGAGCTCCGCAAGTCGGGCCGCCCGCCCGCCTCCGGCCCCGGCCACCAGGACGTCCACGTGCCCGCAGGTTGCGGCCACCGCCGCGTAGAGGCGGGTCAGATCGGCCTCCCGGGTCACGTCTCCGGGAACCGCGGTGGCGGCGTCGCCCAACGCCGCGGCAGCCGCGGCCAGTTCCGCCCTCCGGCGGCCCGTGACGAAGACCCGGGCGCCCTCCGCGACGAAGCGCTGCGCGATCGCCAGACCGATCCCGGCCGAACCGCCCGTGACCACCGCGGTCTTGCCGTCGAGCCGTCCCATCCGCCCTCCGCCTTCGGTCTTCGGCCCTCCGCGCCGCGGCGAGCCGGCCCCGCGGTCCGGCGGGCGGGGCGATGGCGCCGAGGCTGGGGCAGGGGCCGTACGAAGTCAAGGGCCGCGCAAGGCCGGTGGTGCCGTACGGACCGCACCCGGCCCGCCGTCCCCCGGCCCGCCCCCCACGCCGGGGGACGGCAGGCCGGGGGAGGGCAGACGCCGGAGCTGCTGCCAGCGGGAGGCGCAGTTCGGGAATCCGGCGCGCGGGCGGGGAAGGCGCTGCCATCATGGCGGGAATGCGGCGGGCCGCAGCCCTCGTTCGGCCCGCCCGGAAAGGAATCGGGTGAAGCGCGAACCGGAGGCACTGCGGGCCGGTGATCCGACGCAGGTCGGCCCGTACCGGATCACCGGCAGGCTGGGCGGCGGCGGTATGGGGACCGTCTACCTCGGGCGCTCCCGCGGCGGCCGGGCCGTCGCGGTCAAGGTGGTACGGCCCGAGCTGGCGGAGGACGGGGAGTTCCGGCACCGGTTCGTACGCGAGGTCACCGCCGCGCGGCAGGTCAACGGAGTGTTCACGGCCGGCCTCGTCGACGCCGATCCCGACGCGGACCCGCCGTGGCTGGCCACCGCGTACGTGTCCGGTCCGTCCCTCGCGGAGGCCGTGCGCGCCCACGGCCCGTGGCCCGAGCGGGCGGTGCTCGCGCTGGCCGCCGGAGTGGCCGAGGCGCTGGAGGCGATCCACGCACAGGGGGTCGTCCACCGGGACCTGAAGCCGTCCAACGTGCTCCTCTCGCCCGACGGGCCGCGCGTCATCGACTTCGGCATCTCGGCCGTCTCCGACGGCGCGACCGAGCTGACGCGGACCGGATTCATGGTGGGCACCCCGGGGTTCATGGCCCCCGAGCAGCTCACCGGTGAACCCGTCACGGCCGCCACCGACGTCTTCGCGCTGGGCGCCCTGCTGACCTTCACCGCCGTCGGGACCGGCCCGTTCGGCGGGGGCACGGTCTCGCAGCTGATGTACCGGGTGGTCCACGAGGAGCCCGACATCGCCGGGCTGCCCCCGCGCCTGCGCCGCCTGGTGGGCCGGTGCCTCGCCAAGCGGCCGGCCGCCCGCCCCGCGGTGCCCGGGCTGCTGGAGGAGCTGTCCGGCACCGTCGGCGAGTCCGACGGACCGGACGCCGCGGGCGGAGCGCGCTGGCTGCCCTCCTCGCTGGCCGCACTGCTGTTCACGGAGCACGGTGCGGGACCAGGGGAGCCGGACCCCGGCGGTTCGGGGCGCCGCGGGCCCGCACGCCCCGGGCCCGCACCCCTCGGGGCCGACCCGCGGACACCCACCGGCGCCGACCCGCGTACGCCGACGGCCGTCCACCCGGGTACCCCCGCGGGGCCCGGTGCGGACCCGGCGGCCGCGACGGCCACGACTCCGCGGCGGCAGCGGCTGGACAAGCAGCCGCAGCAGCCCGAGCCGCAGCAGCCCGAGCCGCAGCGGCCGCAGCCGCCGGCACGGCAGCCGCTGCCGCCGCGGCACGGCGTCGGCGGCTTCGGACCACCGCCCGCGGGCCCGCCCGCCGGGCCGCCGTCCGGCCCCCGCCCGCTGCCCCCAACCTTCCCCCAGTACCCGGTGGACGAACGGCTCCACGGCGGTCCGCGGCGCCGGTCGAAAGGGCGTACCGCCCTCTACGCCACCGCCGCCGCGGCCGCCGCGCTCGGAATCGGCCTCCTGGCCTGGCTCCTGCCGGGGGCGGGGGAGGACACGAACGCTGCACCGGGCCCCGGGCCCGGCACCGGCAGCGGCCAGCCCGACGCGCGCAACGGATCGGGCCCGGAGCCCGGCCGGTCCGGACCGCTCGGAGGACCGGGCACCGCCGCCGGAGCCACGACCGTGGCCCCGTACCCGTCCGCGGTCGGCGTCCCCGGGGTGGTCGGCTCCTGGCAGGGCACCTACCGGTGCACCCAGGGCCTCACCCGCCTCGACCTGACCATCAGCAGCGCGGGCGGCAGCGCCCTGCGCGCCGTGTTCGCCTTCTCTGCGCACCCCGACAACCCCGACGTGCCGAACGGCTCGTTCACGATGATCGGCGCGTACGAGAACGGTCGGATGGCCCTGCGCGGAGACCGCTGGATCGTCCGTCCCCCCGGCTACCTGACCGTCGACCTGGAGGCCCCCGTCACCGCCGGCCGGCCCGCCGTGATCAGCGGAACGGTCAGCGCGCCCGGGGCCACCTGCTCCACGTTCGACGTGGCACGCCAGGAGTGACCGGAGCACGCACCGCGCCGTTGTCCGGCGTTGTGGTTCCGCTCGGGTCCGGCCTGCGTCATGCTGGAGTGGTGAGTGACCAGTCGTGTACGGCGTGTGGCGGGACGGGCTTGACCGAGCACATCGAGCATTCGGTGGAGACGGACGAGACGGGCCGCCAGCGCCCCGTCGTCCGCCACTGGACGGGAGCCTGCAGCAACTGCCACGGCTCCGGCAAGGCCTAGGCCGTGTCTTCCGGATCTTGCCTGACCCGCGACGCCTGGCACCGCGCCTCGCCGCACTGCGCTCGCTCCGCTCGCTTCGTCTCGGCTCTTCTTGAAGGCCCTTGGATGCCGAGCTGTCGGGCAGACCGAGTACGTCCGGTACGGCGGTCCACCCCCCGCGTTGCGGTGCGCGGCACCAGACGCCGCGGGCTTGACCGGCAATATCCGAAAGACACGACCTGGGAGGAAAGCGTGCGGACGACCTACGTGTGCTTGGGATGTGCGGCGATGTACCTGCCGCCGGAGACGATGACGTACCCCGCGGCCGGGACCGGTGCGAGCCCGGTGCACTGCTCGCTGCCGGCCTGCCGGAGCAGCGCAGAGGAACAGCTGCGGGTACTGGGCGTCTCCGAGGAGGTGGCGGCCGGGCTGGCACGGCGGGCCGCCGGCGTGGACGGACCCGTGCGCAAGGGCCGGGAGGGCCGCCCCGCCCGCGGCCGTCGGGCGGCACCCCGGCCGGGCTCGGCGCGGAGCAAACTCCTCTAGCGCTGCCGCCCTCTCCCCGGGTTCCGGCGGCCCCGGGCTACTCCTCGACGGCTCCGCCGATGGCGCGCAGGTGCCCGCGGAACGTCGTGCCGTCCCGGTCCCGTGCGGCGAGGTAGTCGGCGAAGCGGACCTGCTCCCGGAGGCTGGTGCCGAGCCGCATCCGCGCGGCCTGGTGGCGTTCGGTGTCGCGGATCTCCGCCGCCCGGGCGGCGATGTCGGCGGCGCGGTCGAGGGGGAGGAAGAGCAGGCCGTCCTCGTCGCCGAGTACGAAGTCCTCGCGGGTGACCTCCGTTTCGCCGAACCGGGCGGTGGCGAGGGAGTCGGGTTCCTGCAGATCGAGGCGCTGCGGGCCCGAGGGCAGGGAGCCCTGGCTGAAGACGGGCAGGCCGATGCCGCGCAGCTCGCGCGTGTCGCGGTGCAGCCCCCAGATCGCGATGCCGGTGAGCCCGGCACGTTCGGCTTCGAGGGCGACGAGGTCCCCCACGCAGGCCTCGTCGTTGCGCCCGCCGTTGTCGACGACGAGGACGTCCCCGGCGGCTGCGTGCCCCATGGCCTCCAGGAAGACGTCCACGCTGCCGTGGTGGCGCGCGGGCAGGGCCCGCCCGATCAGACGGGCCTCCGGCCACAACGGGCGGACGGACGCAGGGGCTTGGCGTACCGGAAGTCCCAAGCGCAGGAGGGCGTCCGCAACATGCGCGGTCGTCAGGTCGAGGTAGGCGAGGTGCAGCTTCAGCGCGTCCATCGGTGCGGTCCTCCTTGGCGTGCCGTCCGCGCAGCAGACGGGTGCCGGTCGTCGTCGCTCCGAGTATCCCCACCGCCACGGGGCCGCGACAGCACCCGCCGCCGCACCGGCGCTCCCGGCGGGCATCCCGGGCGGCCGGCCCGGGCCCGTGCGTGGATGATGCGGACCCGGCCGGGGTACGGATCCGTACGGGCGGACGCCGGGGGGCGGACGCGGGGCGGGGGGACACCGATGGGCCGGATCGTGCGCTGGGGCACCGCCGTTGCGGTGGCGGGTTTCGTCTTCTGGTACGCCTCGTACTACACGACGGTCCTCGTCTGGGAGCTCCGGAAGGTCTTCGCCTGGTTCGCCCTGCCCCTGGTGGCGTGCGTCGCCCTGGTGGCGGGCTGGCTGCTCGTGCGCCTGCTGCGCCGGGCGCGCCGCGCGGGGAGCAAGGCAGGGGGCGGGAGCGGCGCCGTCGCCCTCGGCTGGCTGGGCGTCATCGCCGGTCTGGGGCTGGCGGTCGCCTGGCTGGTGTACGGCTCCTACCTCCAGGACCGCGCGTACATGACCAGTGCCGAGGTGGTCGACGGGGCCGTGCCCGCACTCGCGGCCAGGGCGCCGTACGTGGTGGGGAAGGCGCAGGCGGCCCCCCACCTCGGCGATGTCACCGGTGAGATCGCCGACATCACCTACCTGCCCGACGCGGACCGGTTCGCCACGCTGGTCGAGCGCCGCGGCTGGCTGGCGGGGTACGAGGTCGGCCTCGTGCAGGAGGTGCCCCTCGGGAGCACCGGACGCAGCCAGGAGCGCTGCGCGTTCGACGTGGCGGCGGCGGACGCCCGGGTGAGCGGCTGGTTCGGGCACAACCTGGGGCGGAAGATCTCCGCGCAGCGCCGCTGGGTCCGCTTCGACGCCCGCGACGTGTACGTGCTCTGCCGCGGCGGCACGCCGGTCGTGGTGGTTCCGCTGAAGCGGCAGACCGGGTTCTTCGTCGTGACCGAACGGCCCGCCGGGGTCGCCCTCTACGACGGGCACACGGGCCGGCTCACCCTCACCACCGACACCGCCTCCGTGCCCGGGCCGTCCTATCCGCTGAGCCTGGCGGCCCGGCAGCGGGAGGCCACGGCCGCCGTGGGCGGCTTCGGCGACTGGTTCTTCGAGCGCAGCGGCTGGGACGCCTCCGAGGACGGCGCGAACGAGGGCAACGAATCCGAGTTCACCCTCCGCCGGGGGGATGCCGCCGGGGGGAGCGCCTACGTCACCCCCCTCACCCCGCAAGGGGAGGCCGCCTCGGTCGTCGCCGTGTCCACCGTGCCCACCCGGCACAGCGGTGGGGGACTCGCACCCATGACCATCCACCGCCTGCACCCCGCCTGGCCCTCCCCGCAGGCGCTGGTCGCGCTGATCAAGGCCGAGTACCGGGACGTGTGCTGCTACAACGACGACCAGGTCTTCGAGCTCGTGCCCACCGGCGGCACGACCTGGACCGCCACCGTCGGCAGCAAGCAGAACATCCGCTACCGGGTGGAGGGCCGCGGCCAGACCGACGGCCGCGAGGCGACCTGCCTCAAGGCGGCGGACGGGGCCCTGATCCGGTGCGCGTACGCACTGCCGGGCTCGCCCGAGGCGGCCGAACTGGCCGCCCGGGAGAAGCAGAAGCAGGACGCGGCGAAGAACCCCCGTGCCCCCGGGGACCTCAAGGACTACACCGACGAGCAGCTCGCCGAACTCCAGCGCCGCGTCACCGAGGAGGTCGTCCGCCGCCTGAAGGGCTCCTGAGCACCTGCCGCCCGCCGTTCCGGCCACCGCACCAGGCAGTGTCCTGGCGATCACGAGCGGAGCCGGATGACGAGCGCGGCTGCGGTGAGAGTGCCGAGGTAGACGTAGCCGCGCTTGTCGAACCTGGTCGCAACCGCGCGGAAGGCTTTGAGCTTGTTGATCGCCCGTTCGACGGTGTTGCGCTGCCTGTAGCGGTCCGTGTCGAAACCGGGCGGCCGGCCTCCGGCCCTGCCGCGTCGGACCCGGTTGGCGGCCTGATCGGCCTTCTCCGGGATGACGTACCGGATCCCGCGCCGTCGCAGGTACCGGCGGGTTCGCCGGTTGCTGTAGCCCTTGTCCGCGCTGACGCTGTCCGGCGTCGTGCGCGGCCTGCCGCGGGTCAGCCTCGGCACGCGGATGTTGTCCATCACCGGCTCGAACGGGGTGCAGTCGGCGCACTGCCCCGGAGTGATGACCAGTGAGAGCACCCGGCAGCGGCCGTCCGCACTCAGGTGGATCTTGGTAGTGAACCCGCCGCGCGAGCGGCCGAGCGCCTCACCTTCCGCACCACCTCCGCCAGCCGGTCGATCAGTTCCGCCCGGACCTGAGCGGCTGTACAGCACCCCGTTCGCGACCTGACGATGGTCCCGCCACCTGCCACAACGCCCGTTGCTCACCGGCAGGAGCGGCTCCAGGCGCGCTCCCACTGGGCATTCGTCAGATCACTCCTGCGCCCCATGGTCGTATCAACGACTCGACTGAGCAGCAGCCACGGCCAGGAGCGCGAGGGGAACGATCCACCCATCCCTTTCCACTCTCTGCCAACCACCCAGCGAAGACAAGACTGCAATTTTTACTGTCGAACCAGGACACTCGTTCCCGCGCGGAGTTCTGCACCGCTCTCCAACGGGAGGACACTCATGTCAGACGTCTGGGATCCACACGGCAGCCTGCGGCGCACCCTGTGGATCGGCGGCGCACAGTGGTCCGGCAAGACCACGGTCGCCGAACTCATCGCCAGGAAGCACGGATTGACGGTGTACCACTACGACTATCACGACGCCCGCGGCCACCAGGATCGCCGGATCGCGCGTCGGGTCGCCCTGGGTGAGCCCGTGGGAGATCCCACCCCCGACCATGTCTGGTTGGACCAGAGCCCGGAGGAGATGGCCTCCGAGACGCTGGCCGGCTTCCCGGTCCGCTTCGAGTGGGCGTTGGACGACCTGCGCGCATTGTTCACCGGCCGGCCGGCGATCGCTGAGGGATGGGGGCTGCGACCGGAGCTGGTCGCGCCGCTGCTCGACTCACTCCGGCGAATGGTCGTCCTCCTCCCCACCGAGGACTTCCGCCAGCACCAACTCCGGACCCTCCCGCGCGCGGGAACTCTCAACGTCCCTGTCAGCGACCCGGCCCGCTCCCAGGCCAACCGCATTGCCCGTGACCGGCTCGTCGCCGAGGACGCAGCACAGAACGCCCGCCGCCTCGGCATCCGCGTCATCGAAGTCGACGGCACGCTCGACGCGGTGGCGGTGGCGGCAGAGGTCGCCGAGCATTTCACCCCTTACCTTGGCGCGGCGACTGCTGCATGATCGCTCGGCCCAAGAGGCTTCCGCTGTTGATCGCCAGGACACTGCCTAGATCACGTCGAACTCGTTGCCCTCGGGGTCCTGCATGGCGGCGGCGTAGTGCCCCGTGGCCGGCTCGTCCGTGATCCGGAGCACGGTGGCACCCGCTGTGACCAGCCGTTCCACCGCGGCCTCGACCCGCTGTCTGCGCAGCTCCAGGGGAACGTCCCGGCCCCCGCCGGCCTTCAGGTCGAAGTGCCACCGGTTCTTGGCGGTCTTGGGCTCCGGCACCTGCTGGAACCACACCCGCGGCCCACGTCCCGCAGGATCGACGATCGACTCCGGAACGTCCCCGGCACCGGCGGGCAGCTCCGCCTCCGGCACCCCCATGGCCTGCCAGTGGGCACGCCAGGTGGCGTGCCCGCCCGGCGGCGGCTCGGGCACGTAGCCCAGGGCCTCGGCCCAGAAGGCCACCATCCTCTGCGGATCGGAGCAGTCGATCGTCAGCTGCACTGTCATCTCCATGCTCAGAGCGTCCCAGACGGCTCTGACACAGACGCCGCTCCCGCCGCCGCGCGGACCATGAACACGTCCACGGGATCCTCGGACTCCACGGTGAAGCCGTGCCGCTGGTACAGCCGTCGCGCCGGGCTGCCCTGCAGCACGTTCAACCGGACCGCGGCACGGTCCCGGTCGCACCGCTCCAGCAGCCTTCGCAGCACGCCCGAGCCGATGCCGCGGCCCTGGAGGCGAGGCTCCAGGTAGAAGTGCTCCAGCCAGTGGGAGTCGGCGGCCGGCCGCAAGGCCACGCAGCCGGCGAACACCCCGCCCACCTCGATCACCCAGGTGTGCGCCGGATCGAACCCGTCGCGCAGCCGCTGGCGCACCCGCTGCGCGTCGTAGCGCCCCAGTCGCTCCAGATCGGCCCGCAGCACCGTCGCACGCAGCGCGGCGACGGCTTCCACGTCCGCCGCTGCGGCCGGCCGCACGACCCAGTTCCCCGCAATCCCTGCCATCCCCGTGATCCTCACGGTACCGCCGAGGAACGGGCGGACCACGGGGCGGTCTGCCGACGGGGCGGTCAGAAGGCGAAGACCGGACTTCCGTTCAGGGTCTGGGACATGGTGCACGCGTTGGAGAAGGTGTGCTTCCAGGAGATCCGGGTGCCCTGCCAGACGCCGTCCGCGGTGACGGTGACGGGGTCGTAGTGCATCGGGCAGGCGCGGTCCGGGTCGGGGGAGGCCAGGAGTGTGTCGAGGGCGCCGGCCGTGGTGGCGAGGGAGGCACAGGCGGCCCGGGGGTCGGGGTGGGTCCCCTGGGCGGACGGTGCGCAGCTGAGCGTGACCGCCCGTACCGCGGTGGCCTCGTCCTCGCCCTGGTAGACCGCGAGGACCACCGCGGAGGGGGCGTACAGGCTGGACGGCTGAGCCTGGGCGAGGCCCGTGGCGCCGGCCAGGGCCAGGAGGGCGGCGGCGGAGACGGTGGCGATGCGGTGACGCACGACAGACTCTCTTTCAAATCGAAGGTGAATTCCGGCAGTTGGCTGCGAAATGCCGACTGCATGTCCCTGATTCTGGATGCTGCGTAGGGTGTGCGCACATCGATGACCGATTTACAGACAAGCCGTTCGATTATCGGAGTCCGTACGGTCGTTCGGGCAGCTCAGGGGAGGGGTGCACCGCACGCGAGCGCGCACCGATGCCGGGCGACACCCGGCGCGGCGGCCCGCAGGAGGGCCGCTGACCTGCTGCCGGCCGCGCGCGGTTCACCGGACGTCCATCCAGGCTGACCGGATTGCGCGGGTCCGGCTTCCGCGGCGGCCGGGGGCGGGTGCCGACGAGGGTGCCGGCGTGCGTGCCGACGAGGGTGCCGGGTGCGGCGACCGACCACCCCCGCGGCAGCAGGTGACCCGAATGGCCGTCTCGTCATGATGGAAAGCGCCTGCCGTCCGGTCCCATGCTGAAAGAGTGATCAACACCAATCCGGCCCCCGTCCCCCTCGGCCGCGTGCCCCGCAACCTGGCGATGTCGACCGACGGGCGGTCCCTGTACGTCGCCTGCGAAGGCGGTACGTTCAGCGTGGTTGACACCCTCACCCGCGCGGTGGTGGGCACGTTCGCCTGCTCGGCCCATCACGTCGAGCCCGCTCCCGACGGCAGGCGCCTGTACACCATCGACGGCAGCACAGGCACCGTGTCCGTCGTCGACACCGGGACGAACACGGTCATCCGTACGATCGGCACCCCCGGCGGTCCGGTGTCCCTGCGCATCACCCCCGACGGCCGACGCGTGTACGTGGCCCTGCGGGACGCCCAGGGCGTGGCCGTGATCGACACCGCATCCGACACGGTGATCCGCACCGTGGCGACAGGAGGCCACCCCTTCGCCCTGGCGATGGCGCCCGACGGCCGCAGCCTCTACCTGGCCGACGGGGGCGCGAGCACCGTGTCGGTCATCGACACGGCCACGGACACCGTGGTCGGCACCCCCATCCCCGTGGCCAAGGCCCCCATGAGCCTGGCGGTCTCCCCGGACGGCCTGCGGGTCTTCGTCCCCGGTACCGGCGCGAACGCGGTGTCGGTCATCGACACCGGCAGCCGTACGGTCATCGGCACCGTCCCGGTCGGCGGCTTCCCGGTGCACGTGGCGGTGACGCCCGACGGACGGCACGTGCTGGTCGCCAACGTCCAGTCGGACACGGTCTCCGTCCTCGACGCCGGCACCCTGACGGTGAGCCGGACCGTGGGCCTGTCCGGCGCGCCCTTCCGGCTGGTCCTCAGCCGCGACGGGCGGTGGGCGTACGCCCCCGCGTTCAAGGGCCAGTCCCTGCTGGTCCTTTCCACCCGTGCGCTGACGGCCCCGGTGGGTGCGCGGCCGGAGTCGGCCGTGGTGGCACCCGACGGGCGGCACGTCTTCGTCACGGCCGGGGGAGCGGACGCGGTGTCCGTCGTGGACACCCGCGACGCCGAGATCCCCACCGGCGCCGGGCCCGCCGCAGTGGCCGTCTCCCCGGATGGACTGCTCGCCTACGTGGCCGAAGCGGGGGCCGCGAAGGTGAGCGTCCTGGACCTGCGCACGGAGCGGGCGCTGGGATCCGTGACCGTGCCCGGAGCCCAGTCCCTCGCACTCTCCCGCGACGGCAGGACCGCGTACGCGGTCGGGGGCGGGGTGCTCTCGGCCATCGACACCGCCACGCGCCAGGTCACCGGGAGCCTGCCGGGGCTGCGGGCACCGCAGGGCGTGGCCCTGTCCCCGGACGGCCTGCGGGTCTACGTCACCGAAGCCGACGCGAACACCCTGTCCGTGATCTCCACCCGGCCGTTGGCCATGGCGGGACCGGCGGTCCAGGTGGGTGCGCGGCCGCTGGGAGTGGCCGCTTCCCCCGACGGCCGGTTCCTCTACGTTGCCCTCACCGACGAGCACGCGGTGGCGGTGCTGGCCACCGCCACGCTCCGGCCGGTGGCCCGCGTACCGGTGGGCAGCTTCCCCGAAGCGCTGGCCGTCAGTCCCGACGGGCGACACGTCTACGTCACCAACACCGATCCCGGATCCGACAGCGTGTCCGTCATCGACACCGGCACGCACACCGTGAGCGGCGACCCGATCCCCGTCCGCCGCCGCCCCCGCGGCATCACCGCGAGCCCCGACGGACGCCTGCTGTACGTGTCGGCGTCGGACTCCGGCACCGTCTGTGCGGTCGACCTCGCCGCCCGGGCGGTGGTCGCGCGGATCCCGGTCGGCCGCACCCCCACCGGCCTGGCGCTGACCCCGGACGGCGGCCGGCTCCTGGTCGCGGCCTCCGGATCCGGGCACGTGACGCTCGTCGAGACGAAGCCGCGGTCCGTCCCGGTGGGGAAGGCGCCCTCCGGGGCGGCCCTGTCACCCGACGGGAGACGCCTCTACGTGGCCAATTCCGGCTCCGGCACCGTATCGGTGATCGACACCGCCACCGGGACCGCGACGGGCGGGCCGGTCGCCCTGGGCGGCCGCCCGCAGATGCTCGCCCCCACCCCCGACGGCCGGCGCCTCTACGTGACCGACCCCGCCGGGGCGGTCGTCCACGTCCTCGACACGTCCACGCTCGCCCCCTCCGGACCGCCGGTCCCGGCCGGCACCCGTCCCTCCGGCCTCGCCGTGGCCCCCGACGGCCGCCGCGTCTACGTGGCCGACTCCGACGCCGCCGCCGTACTCGTGATCGACACCGCGGCCGACTCCGTGACCGGCACTCCCATCGGCGCGGGCATCTCCCCCTTCGGCCTGGCCGTTTCCCCCGACGGGCGCCGCCTCTACGTGGCCGACGCCGGGGCGGACGCGGTGCTGGTGCTGGACACCGCCGAGGGCAGGGTGAGCGGCACCGTCGCCCTCCCCGGAGCTCCGCACGGACTGGCACTCACCCGCGACGGGACCCGTCTGCTGGTGACGGTGCCGAACGAGAAGTGCCTGGTGGCGGTGGACACGGCGGCGCTCAAGGTGACGGGTCCCCCCTTCCCGGTGGGAAGCGCCCCGCACGGAGTGGCCCTGACCGCGGACGACCGCCACGCCTGCGTGGCCAACGCGGCCTCCGACACCCTGACGTTCGTCGAGGTGTGAGGCCGCGGGCGGCGGCGCGCCGCTGCTGCCGACCGCGCCCGGCGACCCGGCTGCCTGATCTCCCGCCGCGCGGGCAGACGGGCTGGTGGGCGGAGGAAGGTGGTGCGCCGTGCCCGTCATCCGCAGTTGGGCCGGTCGTCTCAAGGGCGGCGCTGCCGCATTCGGCGAGCGCCGGGCGCAGGCCCTGGCACGCCACGACGCGAAACTGGAGGCCGAACGGGTCCGGGACGAACTCGCCGCGCAGCGGGCCGTCCCGAGGTCCGCCGCCCCCGCGCAGGCGGTGCCCTGGGGCATACGGGTCGCGGCCGAGGTGGGCTGGCGGTTCGTGGTGATCGCCGCCGCCCTGTGGATCGTGATGCGGGTGATCGGGTCCGTACGACTGGTCGCGCTGGTGTTCATGGCCGCACTGCTGGTCACCGCCCTGCTCCAGCCGACGGTGGCCCGCCTGCAGCGGAAGGGCCTGGCCCGCGGACCGGCCACCGCGCTCACGGCCGTCTGCGGGTTCATCGCACTCGGTCTGGCGGGCTGGTTCGTCGTATGGCAGGTGCTCGACAACCTCGGCGACCTGTCGGACCGCGTCCAAGAGGGCATCCACGAACTGAAGCGCTGGCTGGTGAACAGCCCGCTCCACGTGACCGAGCAGCAGGTCGACGACATCGCGGGCCGGCTCAGCGATGCGATCGGCACCGGCGCCGACACCATCGCCTCCACCGGCCTCCACGGGGTGACCGTCCTGGTCGAACTGATCACCGGCGTGCTCCTGACGGTCTTCTGCACGCTGTTCCTGCTGTACGACGGCAGGCGCATCTGGGAGTGGACCCTGCGCCTGGTACCGGCTGCGGCCCGGCCCGGAGTGGCCGGTGCAGGCCCGCCGGCCTGGCGCACCCTGACGGCGTACGTGCGCGGGACGATGATCGTCGCCATGATCGACGCCGTCTTCATCGGCATCGGCATCTACTTCCTCGGGGTACCCCTCGCCGTGCCCATCGGCGTGGTGATCTTCCTGACCTCGTTCGTCCCCCTGGTCGGAGCGGTCGCCTCGGGCGCGCTCGCCGTGATCGTCGCCCTGGTCACCCGGGGGCTGTTCACCGCGGTGATGACCCTGATGGTGGTGCTGCTCGTGCAGCAGATCGAGGGCCACATCCTCCAGCCGTTCATCCTGGGGCGCGCGGTCCGGGTCCACCCCCTCGCCGTGGTCCTGGCGGTCTCCACGGGCGGACTGGTCGCCGGCATCGGCGGAGCGGTCGTCGCGGTCCCGCTGGTCGCCGTCACCAACACGGTCGTCGGCCACCTCCGCGGCCGTGGCGGCGGCGGTGACGGGGAGGGGGCGCCGGACTCCGGCGGGGGCGATGGCGGTGACGGCGGCGCCCGTGCCGCCGGCGATGCCGAGGGCCGGGCTGGTGAGGAGGGGGCCGACCGCCGGGACCTGGCGGCGGAGGGCAGAGACGGGCACGGGGAGGAGGGCCGGGACGGGGGCGAGCGCGACGCGGGCGCGCCCCCGTGACCGGTGACCGGCCGGACGCCGCCGACTACGCCGCCGCCCCGCGCCGCCCGCGGTGCGCCTGCCATTCCGGGGCGAGGACGGCCCAGACCTGCTTGTCGTGACGGACGCCCTCGAAGGGCCAGGTCGCGCGGTGTACGCCCTCCAAGGTCATGCCGAGACGGCGGGCCACCGCGCCGCTGCGTGCGTTGTCGGCCCGGCAGTGCCACTCCGCACGGTGCAGGCCCCGGTCCGTGAAGGCCCAGTCCAGCAGCAGGGCGCAGGCCTCGGTGACCAGGCCGCGGCCCTCCGCACCCGGTTCCAGCCAGCAGCCGACCTCGCACACGCCCCCGGCCGCGTCGAAGGCCGTGAACATCACCCCGCCGACGAGCCCGCCCTCGGCGTCGCGGATGCCGTAGAGCCGGGCCCCGTCCGCCGCCTGCCGCTCCGCGTAGCGCCGCAGTGTGCCCCGCGCACCGTCCACGTCCCGGGTGATGAATCCGGCGCCCACCCACGGCCGGATGTGCTCGCGGGCCCGCTCCATGTGCGCCGCGAACTCCTCGGCGTGGCGGAGTTCCAGCGGGCCGAGCCGCGAACCGTCCTGCAAGGGCAGGGAGAACATGGGGCACCCCATTCACACAACAACCGTTATGACTATTACGGTAGCAGCATGCCACGCACCAAGGGGGACCACGAAGCCCGGCGCCAGGACGTCTCGGAGGCCGTGTGGCGCGTGCTCTCCGCGCACGGCTTCGGGGGGCTGACGATGCGCGCCGTCGCGGCGGAACTCGGTGCCACGACCGGCCTGCTCACCCACTACTTCGCCACCAAGGGCGACCTCGTCGCCTACGCCCTCGACCTGCTCGGCCGCCGCCGCACCGCCGAACGCCCGCACCCGGACGGCGCGGCGGGGCTGGCCGCCGTACGGGCCGCCCTGCTCGACATCCTCCCGCGGACCGCCGAGGCCACGACGAGCAACCGCATCTGGGTGTCCTCCTGGGACACGGCCCTGGCGGACCCCGCGCTGAGCGCCGACCACGCGGCCCGCTACGCCGAGGGCCGCGAACGGCTGGCGGTCCTGGTCGCAGCGGCGCAGCAGCTCGGCGAACTGCCGGCCGGGGACCCGCAGTGCGTCGCGGCCGGCGCCCAGTCCTTCGTCCTGGGCCTGACCGTGCAGGCGCTGCTCGACCCGGCGGCGTTCCCGCCCGCACGCCAGACCGAACTGCTCGACGACCACCTCCGGGCCCTGGCCGCCGGAGCCCCCGCAGCCGGGCGGGAGCAGCGTACGGGCGGCTGACGGCGCCCGGCGCGGGCCGGGCCCGACGCCGCGTCAGCAGATCCGTACGGCCACCACGTCGTCGGAAGCCGGTCCGGAGCCGGGGAAGGTGGACGTCGCGCCGGCCGGCACCGTGCGGCAGTCGCTCAGGTCTCCGCTGCGGTGCTGGACCTGGAGGGGCAGTGCGGCGCCGCAGCCGTTGTGGACCGACGCGTACCGCCAGGTCGTGGCCACGGAGGCGCAGGCGGGCGCGGTGCCCGGGGCGGGAGTGTCCGGTCCCGTGCGGAAGGCGTCGTGCGGCGTGAGGAAAGAGGTGCCGGACGGGGTGCTGACCAGCCGGTCCGCCCCCTGCTCCCACACGACCTGGCCGTCGGGCCGCTTCAGCAGGTACTTGAACAGCACCGGGGAGGACGGCGCGGTGACCGCCGTCGCGCTCCACTGCGGGTAGCCGGCCGCGGACAGCGGCACCGCCTTGTCCGGGTCCCACGACCCGAGCTCGGGACTGCTCCCGGACACGTACACGTTCTCCCCCCACACGGTCGTCGCCCGGACCTCGAAGCTGACGACCGCATGGTCCTGCGGGCCGGTTCCCGCCTGCGCCTGCCCGGCCGGCACCAAGCCGCACGCCGCGCCGAGCACGGCGAGGCCTGCGATCCGGGTACGGGTGACCCGGGCGCGGGGCGCGCCGCACGCGGCGGCTCCCGGGCGGTGCGGGTGCGTCTGCTGGGGCATCCGGTGTCTCCTCGGTGATGGCCGGCCCGGGACCGCTGCGCGGACGGGGTCCGCGGCAAGCCGGCAAGTTCTTGCGCAAGATTCTGCAAGAACTTGCAACGCGAGGGTGGCAAAGGGTGCTTTCTCGCCACGGTGACGTCGAGGGATGGCCGGATTGCGTTCCCGCGGCCCTCAAAGGAGCCGCGATCGCCGGGACCGCGAGGCCAGCCTGCGCGGCCGCCGCCACGGGGGCGGCCGCCCCTCCCAACCGGACGCGGCTGCCCGCCGGGCGTATCCGGGGCCCTCAGGCCGGCCAGCGCTGCGTGCGCCGGCCCAGGGCCGGGTCCGGCGATGCCCGGGCAGGCGCCCAGCCGCTCCAGCGCGGCGACTCGCCGTGGTGGAGGACCACGCCGACCACCCGCTCGCCGTGCGGCCGGAGGAACTCGAACCGCACGTCCCCGCACAGCGCGGCGTCCAAGGCGCCCAGGGGGGACGTCGTCGGCTCCATCCGGACCTCCGGACCTCCGGACCTCCTGGCCTCGTGGCGTCGGGCCGCGTCGCCGCATCGTAATCCTGCGCGCGGACGCTAAGCGGTGACCGTGAAGCCGTGTGCCTTCCCCAGGGCGGTCAGCGAGGTCGCGCCGGGCACGCCGTTGCAGTCGTCGGGGCCCCAGCCCAGGCCGTGGCGGTCGGAGTGCCGGCGCTGGAACCGCGCGTACGCGGCCACGGTCAGGCTCCCGTACGAGCCGTCGTGGGCGTACGCGTCCGCCAGCAGCCCTTCGGCGGCCAGGGCCACCTCCACCACGTTCACCTCGGCCGGATGGGTGGTGGCGCCCTGCCGGCCCCCGGGATCGCGCCGGGCCGCGTCGACGAGGTGCGCGAGCAAGACCCGAGGCTGCTGCGGCCGCGGGGCCGGGACGGAAGCCTTCGCCGTGCCGCCGAGCGCGGGATCCGCGCAGACGGTGCCCTCGGCGAACGCCGGGACGCCGTAGCCGTACGGACTCCCCGGCCCGCGCCGCGGCCGCACCCGCAGGTACACGCCGTCGCCCTGCGGACTGCCGTTCGCGTTGGTGTTGCCCTCCACGGTCCAGATCGAGTCGGCGTCGTAGGCGTAGACGACACCGACGTGGTCCTGTCCCGCGCTGCCCAGGTAGAACGGGCCGCCGAGGACCGGGTAGTCGGTCCACCGGCCGGCGTGCTTCCACCACCGCACGGCGGTGCTGCAACTGGCCGTGATCGGCCATGAGTTGCGCTCGCCGAGCTCGTCGGCACCCCACGCGGTGAACACCGCGCACCACGGCATGCCCTGCGACCACTCCAGGCCGGCCGTGGCGGGCGAGAACTTCTGGACGTTGTTCCAGTTGCCGTCCGCGTCCCGGCCCTCGTGGTATCCGGCCTGGCTGCGGAGGAGGTTGACGTACTCGGTTCGGGACAGGGCCATGGCGCCTCCTGGGCGTGCCGAGGGCCCGCGCGAGGCGGGTCCCGGTAAGGGGTGGGCCGGAGCCGGGTCCGGATCCACGGGTGTCGGGTGGTGCCGGGGGAGGAGGGGGATGGCCGCAGGGCGACGGCGCCGATGCCGGGGGCGTGCCGTCGGTGGTGCGGTGCCGTCGATCGCTGCCGTTCTGCCGGACGAGGAGGGTCTACCCGTTCGCGCCCGCGCCCCCACCTGAATCCTCGTACCAGGGACGGGGGAAACGGACCGGACCACTGCGCGCCGCCCTGCACACCGGGCCGGCGGGGGACACTGGGGAGCGCACGGCACATGGCCCACACGCCACATGACCCACCACGTCAGGCACCGCACCTCCGACGACTCCGAGGAGAGCCGCACATGACCACGGCGACCGACCTGTTCCTCCTGGCCCTGGACCCGCAACCGCACCCGCAGGACCCCGTGGGGCAGGGCGACCTCTCCCTCGCCCTCGCGGCAGCCGAGCTGATCGACCTCCTCGGCGCCCAGGCCGTGGTCCTGGACGCCGGGCGGATCGTCCCCGGCGGGCAGCCGGCACTGGACGACGCCCTGCTGGACGCGGCGTCCTCGGCAGTCGTCAGGCAGGCGCCCCACGAGCCGGTGGAGGACTGGCTGTGGCGCCGGGGCCGCGACCTGGCGGCGGTCTACCAGCGCGCCCTTGAGGAGGACGGGCAGCTGGCCCCGGCGCGGCGCGGCCGGCTCTCCTTCGGGGCCGAACGCCTGGAGCCGGTGGACTCACCCGCCCGTCAGCGGGCCCGCAGCCGCTGGGAGGCGGACGAGCCCGTCCTCGCCGCCCTCGCCGAGGTCCTGGGCATCCGCGGCCCGGGCCGCCCCGACGGGCCGGCCGCCCCTGCCGACGAAGCCGTCACGACCGTGCTCGCGTGCGTCAACGACGCCGTGATGGAACTCGAAGCGGTACGCCAGCGGCGCTCCATCGAGAACGCGGCCTTCGCGAACATCTGGCGGGGGTGACACCCCGGCGCCGCCAGGGACGCGCCGGTTCCCGCCATCCGGCCCGCTGCGCCCACCCCTGAGCCTCGACGCGCGATGGAAAGGGGCAGGCCGCCCCTCCCGAAGGAGGGGCGGCCCGGGGCTTGCTCTGCAGGGACGCGGTGCTACTTGGGGCAGACGTCCTGGGTGACCTTGCCGCTCGTGGCGGAGGCGGTGGCCGGGTCCATGGACAGGCACAGGCCCGTCCAGTTGTTGATGAAGTAGTACGCCGGCCGGGACCCGGTCGGGGTGGCGAGCTTGGTCGGCATGACGTTCCACATCTGGCTGCCCGAGAACCAGCGGGTCTCGCACGGCCACCAGAAGAGCTGGGTGCCGGCGGGCGGGGTGACCCCGTTGTTGTACGGCATCGTCAGGCACTTGCCGTTGCTCGCCTTGATCCAGAAGTAGCCCTTGCCGTCGAACGTGTCCGGCTTCGTGGCCACCCACTGGTGGCTGCTGGGCGGGCTGGACTGGCACGGGCGCTGGGTGACCAGGCCGCCCTCCTTGGAGCTGTCGAACTCCGGACCGCGCACCATGCACCGGTCCTGGTGCAGGCTGTTCACGTACGTCTTGTCGGCGGTGACCAGCCAGATCGACCGGTGGCCGCCCTTGACCATGTTGCCGGCGTTGTGGTCGATGATCGCGTTCACCAGGCCCCAGCCCGGGAAGTCCATCATGACGATGCCGACCCGGCCCACCGTCCCGTTGAGGTGCCTCATCAGGCCGTAGTTGACCGCGGCGATCTCGACACCGGCGAACTTCTGCGGGGACAGGTCGGGGAACTTGGAGGCGGAGGAATACGTCAGGTACAGGTCACTGGCAGAACCCGCCATCGCCCTGTTGACGTTGTCCCGGACGTAGCCCCACTTCGCCGGGACGCTCTCCGCCTCGTAGTGGTCTTCCTTGTGGTCGTTGAAGCCCTTGAGCCCGTACGTGTCGTCGGCTCCGGCATTGTCGAAGCTGCCCAGGACCACCTTGCCGCGGACCTGCCCGAGCGTGGGCACGTTCGCCCGCCCGCCACCCGACACCGAAGGGGCGTAGAAGAGGCCGGGGTACTTCCGCAGGTACTCGCCGAAGATCGCCCGGACGGTCTCCGGGGTCGCCGTCTTCGGGTCGTTCGCGCAGGCGGTGGCGGAGGTGTCGTCCCCGTATTCGCACTCGGCCCGCAGGCGCATCACGATCGCCTCGGTCGGGTGCGCGCGGAGGAACGACTGCGCCTTGGTCAGCACGTCGTCGAAGTTGGCGTTCTGGTAGTAGACGCCGTGGTGGATCGTGAAGGAGGCGTTCCCGGACACGCGGGCCCGGATGTCGATGGCCCGGATGCCGCGGTCGAGCTGCGCCGCCAGGGTCTCCGCGCTGTCGCCCCAGTCGTCCTGCGTCTGCGCCCAGATCCCGTGGAGGGCGAGCGTGTCGTGGGTGCCGGGGATGGACATGTTCGAGAGCGGAGTGTCGCTCGCGATGCCCCACATCCACTCGGCGCGGTCCGGCTGGCCGAGGTTGGACACCGCGTGCTCGTTGGTCGAACCGGCCGCCCCGGCGGGAGCGGGGCTGAGCAGCGCGGCGCCCAGGGCGAGGCAGGCGGCCGACACGAGACCGGCCAACCGGCGGGAGCGCCGGAGCGGTCGTACGCCGTCGGCGTGGCGGGGGGTGGGGCGGGACATGGGACTCCTGTCCGAGTACGGATGGCAGTGCGGAACCCACCTTGCCCCCCACCGCTTACGTCCCCCTTACGTTCCGCTGGCGTCCGACGCACGCCGTGCGCGAGGCACCCGGCAGGAACCCGCCGTCCAAGCCGTAGGGGGGGCGGTACCGGCCGGGGCCCGCGGCCGACGGGAACGGCGGGCACAGCCCTGCTCTGACCAGCCAGATGTCACAACTCGCGCCTCCTGCCGCTCTGTTGCTGCACATTCGATGCGCTGCATGGTGCGAGTAGGGAGTGACCAGAGTGGATCCGGTTGTGGCAGGGGCGGTGGCGACCGTGCTCGTCAGTGCCATCAGCGGCGTGGTGAAGATCGTCCACCGCCGCTTGATCGCAGATGTCGAACTGGCGCGGATCGCCGACGAAGGGGCGACGGCCCGGGTGCGGTACGCCGCCCGGCACGGCGCGATGCAGGAGTCGGCCGGCCCGCGGCGTTTCCGGTTCGCACCCGAGTCGCAGGGGATCGGGGGTGGTTGTGATGGAGGATGCCGGCACTCCTGAACTCCTCGTCGAGGCGGTACCCGACACCCCACCCCTGGAAGCGTCGGCCCCGGCACTGCCGGGCCGCCAGTTGGCGGAGGCCCTGCACCACGAGCAGTACCCGGCGCTGGTCCGCTTCCTGCTCATGTCCGGAGCGTCATGGTCCGAGGCCCAGGACGCCGCCCAGGACGCGTTCACCAAGATGTGCACGCCGGGCCTGGCCATCACCTTCCCGAAGGCATGGCTGCGCAAGGTGGCTTGGCGGTCCTGGGTCAGCCAGCAGGTCCGCCCCGAGGAAGCGTGCGCGGAGCTGCCCGAGCCGCACCACACCAGCTTGCGCTGGCAGACTCCGGCCCAGGCTGCCGAGATCGGTGAGGAGGAGCGGCAGGTCATCGCCCAGCTCCTCAAACTCCCCTCCAAGCAGCGAGCCGCTCTGGCGTGGACGCTCGACGGCTTCACCACCGAGGAGAGCGCCCGCGCCATGGGCACCACCCAAGCAGCCGTCCGCCAGAACCTGACCCGGGCCCGCGCCGCGCTGAAGGCAGGGCTCGGCCTGGAGAGCGAAGACCGGCACGAGGAAGCGCCGAAGGGAGAATCATGAGCGCCACCCCGACCCCCAGCAACGCCCCCGGCCCCACCGACCACCTCGACTCCCTGCTCGCCTCGGCGCACCGGTCCCTGGGCAGGGCCGTAAGCGACCGGATGGCGGCTCAGGGAGGCACTCCCGAGCTCCGCGACCCCGAGCTCGCCCTGGACCGCCTGCTGGCCGCCGCCCACCGGGCCACCGGCTCCGCGGTGCGGGAACGGCTGCACCAGCCCTCCGGTCACGCCGGCGAACGCCGTCCGCTGCCTTCCGAGGCGGCATTCGCGCCCTACCGCCCGCTGGCCGGCCGCCGTGCCTCCGTTCGCCTGAAGTACCGTCGTGAAGCGCTGCACCTCGCCGGGATCTACTGGCCGCGCGACCTCGCCCTCGCCGTGCGCACCGCACTCTCCACCCTCGGGAAGCTCAGCCAGTTCCTGGAGGCCGGGGAGGTTCCGCCGGGTGCCGGCTGGCTCATCGAGAAGCTGACCGAGCAACTCGCACACGTGGAGGCCCTGCCGGCCCCGCAGGACCGGCCCAGGCCCGACCTGGTCGGATCCGACTACCTCACCGAGGTCCAGACCCTTCTGGAAGCCCACGTCGAGCAACTCCTGCGCGACGTGCACAACGCCCAGCACCTCATGGAGGAGGAGCTCGTCCCGCTCCTCGGCCCCGCCGTCCGCGACGGTGGCGAACCCGACGGCCTCCTGGGGGCCGACGTGATCACGCAGGACCTCACCGAAGACCTGGAGCACGCGCACGACCAGGCTCTGGCCCTGCACCGCGTGGTGGCCGCCGTCGAGCGCGTCAGCAGCGACTTCGTCGGCGAGGACCTGAGCCAGGCCAACCTGGACGACGTACCGCTCAAGGGCATCCGCTGGGATGCGGCCACGCTGTGGCCAGTGGAATGGGAGGCCTTCATCCGCCAGGCCTCCACCCCGGCCAGCGGTGAACACGGCGTGCTGATCGTGGCCACCGAACCGCACGACACCGCCGTATCGGCGGACGTCTGACCGGGCACGGTCCACGCGGGCGATGCATGGCGCAAGGCGCTCGCGAACCCCCGAGGGGCCCGCAAGCCCGGGGAGGCGTACGCCGTCGGCTCGGGATGCACGGTGCCTCCCGCTGCGGCGGCACCCCTTCGCGGACGCCGGGAGGCCAGTGCCCCGGCCCGGCACGCGGCGGGCGCCGAGGATCGGAATCCGAGGCCGCCGCCGAGCCGGTGCGCAAGGGCTGAGCCGAAGGGCCCGCGAGCCGGTCACACGGCTCGCCGGGCGGCCGCCTTCCACCACGCCACCAGCCACGCTGCCTCCTTGGCGGCGTCCAGCAGATAGGTGGCGGGGATGCGCCGGCGCGGGACGTACACGAGGTCGATCGCGAGGAAGGTCAGTGCCGTGCCCATCCCGGTACGACGGGCGTGGCGCACCCCCCGGGGGTCGCCGCCCGCCAGCAGCATGCTGATCCCCGCCGAGGCCAGCAGGGCCCCGCTCGTCTTCTGCAGCCAGCCGTCGGCCTTCGCGCCGTAGACCCGTTCGAATGTCCTGAGCGAGAGCACCGGCCACAGGCCGCCGACGACGTTGAACAGTCCCTGGGCCCGAGCCAGGGCCACCTCACGGTGCATGACCGCCTCCTTGCTTCTGCTCCGGGTCTTGCTCATGGCTTCTCGGAGGCACGGACAAGCCGGGCGTAGGCCAAGTGGAGGGCGTCCGCGGTGGCCACCGCGGCGAGGGTTTCCTCCACCGCTCCGACTTCGCGCGGCCAGACCCGTCCCGCACCGATCAGGGTCGTGGCAACCCACACACCCAGGCAGAACGGGCAGCCGAGCAGGGCCCCGAGCACCCGGTGGGACTCCCTCGGGACCTCGTTCAGCTCCGCCGGGCCTCCTGCCCCCTCGACCTCCGTGAACGGCTCGCGCAACGGTCGCGTGATCTTGGCCTTGCTGATCAGCCGGCTGAGCCGGAACGTCGCGACCCCGGTCAGCAGTACGGCCGGCACGCGGCCCGTGCGCGTGTGCACGTGGCCGCGCCCGGCAGACCCCCCGCGGGTCCTCAGCGCCCGGCCCCAGGCGGCCGCGTAGGTGCCGAAGACGGCCAGGGCCACCAGGTGCGCGGCCCGCTCGCCGCGGGCTTCGGTACTCGGAATCCCCGTCATGAGCTGCGCCTGCCCGTCCCGCCGCGGGGGAACCCTGCCGTCGGCGCCGCGGAGGCGGCGGTGAAGCGGTCCGGGCGTCCGAAACCGCGCGGTCATTGCCGCGACGGGGTTTGGCCGGGGGTGGGGTGGACAGGCGCCCGGACCGGGCACCGGTCTGCCGAACCGCACGGCGGCCCGGACACCGTGTCCCCGGGCCCGGGCACCCCGCCCGGGAAGTCCGTCGAAGAGACGGAGAAGAGACGGAAGAGCAGAGGTGCGCAGAAGTGCCCGTGTACAGGTCCCATTCGGTCGGCCGGAGCCCGGGAAGCCGGCTCGTCGCGGCCCTGGTGTTCCGCATGGCGCGGGCGGTGGCGCGCCGCCGGGGCTGGCGGCCCGCACTGCATCCGCACGGGGCCGTGTTCACCGGCCGCCTCGTCGTCACCGCCCCCCGCGCAGGCCCCCGCGGCGGCTCGTGGGGAGTGCCGTGGCTCGACGAGGCCGGGGTTCATGCCGTCACCGTCCGGTGGTCGCGAGCGGCCGGACTGCCTCCCGTCCTGCCGGACGGGCTCGGGCTCGCTCTGCACATCGAGGACGTCGACGCAGCGGGGAAGGGCCTCGACCTGCTGCTCACCAGCAGTGGCAGCAGCCGCCTCGGCCGGCATCTGCCGCTGCCCCGCGCCCACGCCACGCGCGGGCCGTACTCGACCCTCCTCTCCTACGTCGTAGGGCGAAGCCAGGGTGTCGTCGCCGCATTCCCCGTGCCGGGCACCGCCCGAGTGGCGGCACACCCGGCCGCCCTGCGGACTGCGATCGCGCGCCGTCCCCTGGCCTTCGACCTGCGGTTGGCGACGGAGGGAGGCTGGCGAACCCTGGCCGAGCTGGTCCTCCAGGAAGAGCAGCCGCCCGACGGCCTCATGTTCGACCCCTACCTCAACTCCGTGCCCGGCTTCAGGCCCGGCGCCCGCCTGCGCACGGTGCGCACCGCCGCGTACGCGGGTTCCCGCTCAGGCCGCCGCACCCCGGGTCCGGGCGGCCGGTAGGTCTACGGTTTGCGGGTCACCCAGAGCAGTTCCGCCGGCCAGCGGTGCGCCCAGTCGGGCGGGTCGGTCTCGTTGTAGCCGTTGAGGGTTCCGCGTTCGGGTCGCGGTTCGATGAGGTCGTCGATGACGAGGCCCGCGCCGCGCAGGACCCTGACCCAGCCGCCGTACGTGAGCTGGTAGCTGGTCGCGTCGTCCCCCTCGGCGATGGCGTCCAGCCCGAAGTAGTCCCGTTGCAGCGTCGTGGTCACCCGTCGGGCGGGTTCGTCGTAGCAGGCTTCGAACCACGGGCTGGCGACGTTGAACACCAGGCGCCCGCCCCCGCGCAGGACGCGTGCGGCCTGGGGGACGGCCAGGTGCGGAGGTGCCCAGCTGAGTCCGCCGAAGTCGCAGAACACCAGGTCGAAGCTGCCGTCGGCGAAGGGGAGTTGTTCGGCGGCGCCCTGCACGAGCGGGTAGCGGACGGCTCCCATCGCGTGGCTCGCTGCGGCGAGTTGGGCTTCGGAAAGGTCGAGCCCGACCACGGTGGCGCCCTCGGCGGCGAGCGCCCTGGACCACTGGCCGGCGCCGCAGCCGAGTTCGAGGACCCGCTTGCCCGCGACCTCGCCCAGGGCGTGCAGGTGCGCGTCGGGGATGGAGTACATGCCCCACAGCCGTGGGGTGGCGCCGATGCGCGGGTCGTGCGCGTGCTGGTAGTCGCTGCTGATCCGGTTCCAGAACCGCCGGTTCGCGGGGATGCTGTCCACGCGCCGACTCCAGCACTGCCCGCCGGGGGTGGTCAACGGGATTTGGCGGCTGGCCGGCCGGCCTGTCGGCGGAGGCGCCGCACCCGTGCACTTTCCGTCGAGCGTTATGCACCGAAGTTGCAGTATCTGTCCCTTTTATTCCTTTCTTATCTGGGTAGGGGCGGTTTCGGAATCTTGGTCCCAGAGGAGGTCGTGATGGCATCAACCCACCGTGCACCGATCGAGGAGCACCCCGACCTGATGGAGCTGCGCGCCCGGCACGACCGTGCGGTCGCCACTCCGAAGGCGCAGATGATCGAGGCCCTCGCGGTCCTGACCGGGCTCTACCTGGCCGCCTCTCCCTGGATCGTCGGCTTCAACGACTTCACGACCCTCGCGGTCACGAACCTGATCGCCGGGCTGGCGTACATGCTGCTGTGCGGCGGCCTCGGCACCTCGTACGAGCGCACCCACTCGATGGCGTGGGCGGCAGCCGCCCTCGGCATCTGGACCTGCGTCGCCCCGTGGGTGGTGGCGGGCGACGTCGCCCACACCCGCTCGATCACCAGCAACCTCATAGCCGGCGCGATCGCCTTCATGCTCGCCCTCGCCGCGGCCTCCGGCGCCCGTGACCGGAGCACCCGTCCGCGGGCCCGGATGGCGGACCGGCCCATGTCCAGCCCCCGCTAGTCGAGCCGTATGCCGCCAGAGAGTTGCGGCGCAGCCGACCGCCCTCGCGCACCATCGGAGTGCGAGGGCGGTCGGCTGCGCGGTCCACCCGGGGCCGAACGGGTCCTTCGGCCCCAAGCGGCCGCGGTGCACGCGGGGCTGACGCCTGCCCTTCCGCCGGCACCGCGGGCCGGCCCGCGGCACGCCCGCCCGGGGCGGGCCGGGCGATGCGCCCCGCGCCCCTCCACGGCAGTGCGGCCTATGCCGCATCCCCGGGGGACGGGGCCCGCTGAGAACCCTCCGCCGACGCACCCTTTCCGGTGCCCATGACCTCCCGCGCTGCGTCCTTGAGCTTCTGCGCCGCCTCCTCGATCCGGCCCTTGCCGTCCGACCCGGAGACGCCCCGCCCGCGCTCCTCCTCGGGGGACACATCGCGCTCACCGGTCACCTGCTCCAAAGGCGACCGGCCGTCCTTCCTCTCCTGCGGATCAGGCATGACAGTGCTCCCATGCTTCCGTTCCTCGTACTGCTTCGTACTGATTCGTACTCGGACCTGGCACCTGTCCCCTCCACGGCACTTCAATCACGCGCTCCACGGCACTCCCGTCGCGCGCGGCGGGCTCAGGCCGGCCGGGCGGGGCCGAGGGCGACGGGCCCGACGCCGGGAGAGGTGTGGGCCAGGGGTTCACCGCAGGGATCGGGCAGTCCGGCAGCGCGGGTCAGTCCCTGCCCGACCTTGGCCGCCGTGCCTCTGACCAGGGGCCAGGGCTCGTGCCGGACCGGGGTGCGCCAGAGGCGTCCCGCCCGGGCCGAGTAGGCGTGGAAGCGCTGCGTGAGCCACGTGTCCAGGGGGCCGGCGGCTTCCGCGCCTTCGGTCCGTACGACGAGGTCGTAGCCGGTGCCGGCGGATCTGCGGCGGCCGGTGTAGCGGCAGCTCATGCCGCCGGGCGCGACGGTGAGCCGGGCGAGGCGGTAGGGCACGCCGAGGGTGCAGGCCGCGAGGAGCAGCGGCTGGGTGACGTCGAGCGAGAAGAACCACAGGCCCGGGGGCCCGCCGCGGTGCCGCACGTACGTCCGCAGATTCGTCTCCGGGAACGTGTCCGGGACGAGCGGCAGCCCGAACACGCGCACCCCGCACATGACGAAAGGCGTCAGGCTCACCCAGGCCCGCCCGCCGAACAGGTCGGCCTCCAGCCCCGCCGGCAGCAGCGCCTGCACGTCTCCGGGACGGTAGGACCAGTGCACGAACGCCTGCTGCCGCCAGTGCATCGTCATCACCGGCACCCGGACGGCCGGCGCCGCGGCAGCAGCACCGTCGTTCGAGGGCACCCAGTCCACCAGCCCACCTGCTTCCGGTCCTCCGGTCCTGCCGTCCTTCGGTCCTGCCCCCACCCCGCGTTCGCGAGCACGCGCAGGCGCGACCCGGCGCTGCGGCCCCTGCGCCCGACCTGCGTCTCGCGCCGTCACCTGCTCTTCGCTTCTCACCGCTCCGCGGCCTTTCATCCGGAGTCCCGGCAACCCGCCGCCGCGTACCGGGCCCATGCCGATCCCGGGCCCCGGATCCGGCAGGCTCTGGGGGCTCGCCGGGCGAGCCGGGGCGTACGGTGGTAACACCCCCGCCCGGGGCTGCTGACCGGCGCACGGACGGCCGGAACCACGGCGGCGACCGCCGGCGACGGCGCGGGTGTGCGGGACAGCAAGGAGGCGGCGGTCATGAGCACTGGCGCTGGAGGCCTGCCGATGCCGGCACCCGGACTGAAGACGGACACGGTCCGGGTCGGGGACGCCCTGGTCTGCGTCCTGTCCGGCGATCTGCACACCGGCACCAGGACCATCGCAGAGCCGGCCCTGCGCGAGGCCCTCGGGGCCCGGCCCCGCCTGCTCGCGATCGACCTCGATGCGGTGGAACTGTTCACCGCGGAGGGCCTGAACCTTCTCCTCGCCGTACGTGACGCCGCCCGCGCCCAGGGCGTCGCGCTGGCCCTGATCGCCCCCAGCCCGGCGGTCGAGCAAGTGCTGCAGGTGACGGGAACCTCCCGCTCCTTCGTCGTCCACTCCACCCTCGCGGAAGCTGCCGCCCACAACCCGCACTGACCGCGTCGGCCCCCCGGGGTGTGACCCGGCGCTCGATGGGCAGGCGCGAGGACCAACCCGCCGGCCTGCTGGGGACTGCCCATGGGTGTTCCGCCCTCGGCCATGCGCCACCAAGAGCTCGACCTGGACGAGTCCTCGGCGGCGGAGGTGTGCAGTGCGGGCATCGCCTGGGTGCGCCGGACCATCGCGGATTGGAACCTGCCGGCCGGAGACGGGGACGCCGTCCTCGTCGCCGCGGAACTGCTCTCCAATGCGGTCAAGCATGCCGGCGGCGCCACGCGCCTCGCCCTGGACCAGCACGAGGGCCTGCTGCGGATCGCCGTCAGCGACCGCAGCCCCGCCGCACCCCGCCTCACCGCACACCACCCCGGAAGCATCGGCGGCCACGGCCTGTTCATCATCGACCGCCTCGCCCGGCACTGGGGAACCCGGCCGGAGCCACGCGGCAAGACCGTCTGGGCGGACCTGCCCCTGCCCACCTGACGGGCGCGGACACCGGCCCCCCCGCGTGACCACCACCCCATCGAGCCCGGCCGGCACAGGGGTTTCATCCGCCCGGCACGAGGCAGTGGCGGTGTCAGGCATGCAGTCGTGATCCGTCCGGGACACGTGGCACATCAGCCTGGGAAGCCGGTGACCGTCATGGCCTTCAATCCGCTCGAACAGCGTGGCATCCCCCTCGACCGCCAGCTGCGCAGTTGGCGTGAACTCGACGTGGCCCCGATCGACCCCGACGCAGCCGACCCGTACACCCGCTGCCGCATCATCACGATGAACGGCATCGAGGTGGAGGCGATCCTCTTCAGCCACACCCTCGCCCGCAATTGCGTGGACCCGGAGGTCAAACGGCAGCTGGCCCGCACCCGCTACATCGAGTCACAGCAGCAGAAGGCCGTGAACTGGCTGCTCCCGGGGGTGTCCTCCGTACTGGAGACGACGATCGCCTATGAGCAGGTGGCCGTGGACCTCACTGCCTGGATCGCCCGCATGGAGCCCGACCCGTACCTCACGCAGGCCTACGAATTCGGGGTCCTGGAGGACTTCGACCACCTGTACCGGTACGCGAACCTCTACGAAATGATCGAGCACCGCAAGGCCGACGCGATCGTGAACGGGTTCACCGAGGTCATGCCCGGCCGCCCCACGGCGATGCACCACCGGGACCCGGTGGACAACGTGCGCGATCCCTACGACAAGGCGGCCACCGAGCCGCTCTCGAAGCTGCACGCGCTGACCATCCTGTCGGCCGAGCAGCAGACCATGAACTTCTACATGAACACCGGACCCACCTACATGGAGCCCATCGCGCGCCGGCTCTACCAGGAGATCGGCCTCATCGAAGAAGAGCACGTGACCCACTACGAGTCACTGGTCGACCCCGGAGAGACTTGGTGGGAACAGCTGGTCAACCACGAGTACAACGAGTGCTACCTGTACTACTCCTTCATGGAGCAGGAGACCCACCCCAAGGTGAAGGCGCTGTGGGAGCTGCACCTGAACATGGAGCTGGAACACCTCCGGATCGCGTGCGACATGATGCGCCGCCACGACGGGCGTGAGCCGGAGGAGGTGCTCGCCCCGGAACTCCCCGACCCGATCACGTTCGAACCGAACAAGGGATACCTCCGGGAGCTCCTGGCCACGCAGATCGACCTCACCACCCTCGGCGCCGGCTACGTCCGGGACGCGCACGAGCGCTTCGAGAAGATGCAGGCACAGATCCACGGCGGTGAGGCGCCTCCCAGCGACCGGGTCGTACAGCAGCACCAGGAGTTGTTCGGGAGGGACTACCGCATCGAGAGCGACGGCCCGCACCCCGACCCCCGGCTGCGCGCCTGACCGGGCCCGCAGAGCCCACCCATGCTCCAGGAGGACCCCGTGACCACGATGCGAGAGATGCAGGGCACGCCCGGCACCGCGGACGACGCCAAACAGCCCGGCGATCCCGCCGCCGGAGAGGACGTGGTGGCGCTCCTCATGCGCCAGCACGGCCGGATCCGCAGCCTCTTCGAAGAAGTACGACTCGGCAAGGGCGAAGCCCGCCGGGAAGCCTTCGGCCGCCTGGTGCGGCTCCTCGCCGTCCACGAGACCGCGGAGGAGGAAGTCGTACACCCCCACGCGCGCCGCGCGTTCGACGGCGGCGATGACGTCGTGCAGGAACGCCTCGCCGAGGAGAAGGAGGCCAAGCAGGTACTGGCCGCACTCGAAGCGACCGACACCGGCGACCCGAGGTTCATGCCGCAACTGCTCGCCCTGCGCGACGACGTCCTGGCACACGCCAGAGCCGAGGAACGCTACGAATTCGCCCAGCTGCGCCGCAACGCCTCCCCGGCCAGGCTCATGGCCATGGCGAAGGCGGTCCGGGTGGCGGAGAGGATGGCTCCGACCCACCCCCGCCCCGGAGTGGAAGACGCCGCGGCCAACCTCCTGCTGGGCCCGGTGGCCGCGCTGATGGACCGCACCCGCGATGCCATCCGCAAGGCCATGAAGGACCCCGACGGCCCATCCGGAGACTGAGCGCCCGCCCGGCCCTGGCCGGACCGCCAGCAGGACGCTGCGGCAGCCGCGACGGCCTGCGCGCGATGCGCGCTTCGAATCGCCCGTGGTTTTCGGGGTGACGAACGGAAAGGAGGGCAGGCGCCCGCTGTAATGCCCGATCGCCCTTCACCAGGAGGAGCTTTGAGTGACGTCGAGGACGTGGACCGCCGGCCGCAGAGCACGACGGCGGCGGTGGCACAAACGGTTCAGGACACGGCAGGCGGCGGGGCGGCCCTGGTCGGCAGCAAGGCCGCGGAAGTCGGCGGTGCGGCCAAGGAACAGGCCGCTCAGGTGGTGGATGAAGCCGCCTCCCAGGCCCGGGACCTCGTGAGCGAGTTCCGCAGCCGGCTCGCCGACCAGGCCGGGACGCAAACACAAAGGCTGGCACAGAACGTACGCCGCCTCTCGCACGAGCTGAGCGAACTCGGAGGGGATGGCCAGGCCGACTCCACCATGGCGCGCACAGTCCGGCAGATCGCCGACGCCGGCCACCGGATCGCCGGTCACCTGGAGGAACGCGGTCCGGACGGTCTGGTCGGCGACCTGCAGTCCTTCGCACGGCGCCGTCCCGGCGCCTTCCTCGCGGGGGCGGCACTGGCCGGCTTCGTCGTGGCGCGCGTCGGCAAGGGAGCCGGTGCAGCCGCAGGACGGCCACCGGCCGGCTCTGCCTCTGCCTCTGCCATGGCCACCCGGTCCGGCACCCGGACGGACAGCACACCGTCGACCGCCCCCCGCCCCGAACCGAGCGGCATACCCCCCGGCTATGACGACCCCGTCGACACCTACGGACAATCCCAGCCCCCGCACGTCTCCCCGACGCATGCGGTGTATCCGCCGTCCGGCTCGCAGGCCGCCGGCGCCCCGTCGCATCCCGGGGGAGGCGTCTGAGCATGGCGCTCTCCTCACAGGAACGATCCCCGGCGCCCGCGGCGCCCGTACGGCAGGAGACGCGGCAGCCGTCCCTCGGGGAACTCGTCGGTGAGATCGGCGAGGACCTCTCCCAGCTGGTCCGCGACGAGATCGAACTGGCGAAGGCCGAGATCAAGCAGGACTCCGCCAAGGCCGGCAAGGCGTTCGGCCTGCTCGGCGGAGCCGGGTACGCCGGGCACCTCGTGCTCGTGTTCGGCAGCCTGGCGGTCGTCTTCGCCCTGGCCCACGTGATGGACCCGGCCTGGGCAGCACTCGCCGTCACGGCCCTGTGGGCGGTGATCGGCGGGGTGCTCTACACGAAGGGCCGCGACCGCCTGCGCACCGTCGACCTCAAGCCGCGGCAGACTCTGGAGACTTTGAAGGAGGACGCGCGATGGGCGCGACACCCGACCAGTTGAAACGCGACATGGAATACCGGCGTGCTCACCTGTCCCGGACCGTGGACCGCCTGGCGGACCGGGTGGCCCCCGGCAAGGTGGCCGGCCGGAAGGTCGAGGCCGTGCGCGGCCGAGTGAACGCAGTGAAGGAGCGCGTGATGGGCACAGCACAGGACGCGGCGCACGGCACCGCAGAGACCTTGCAGGAAGCCGCGGGTGGCGTGAGCGCAACGGCCAAGGAGCTCGGCGGCACCGTGCAGGAGGCCGTGCAGCAGGCCCCGGCGCGGATCAGCCGGCAGGCCCAGGGCAGCCCGCTGGCGGCAGGACTGATGGCCTTCGCCGCCGGAATGCTCGCAGCCGCCCTCCTGCCGGTCACCGAGGCGGAGGAGGCAGCGGGACGGCAACTGCGCGAACACGCCGACCAGGTGCTCGAACCGGTCAAGCAGACCGCCCTCGAAGCCGCGCAGGAAGTGAAGGAGGAGCTGAGGGAACCGGCCCAGGAGGCCGTGGAATCCGTGAAGGACACGGCCAGGGAGGCCGCTGCCACGACCACCGGCAGGGCGCAGGCCGCCGGCCGGGAAACCGCCGAAGAACTGCGCCGGCTCGGACAGGACGCCGCAACCGGGTTGCAAACAGATCCAGACGGCCCGCCGACTCCCGCCTGATCCCCCGCGCCTGAAAGGCAGCAGTCACATGACCGTCCACCAGCACCGTGCCCCGGTGCCGCCGGCGCAGGCACACGCCTTCCGGCAAGGCCTTCACGACCAGGTCCTCGGCGCCGTCATGCTCGCAGCCGCCGCAGCCTTGTGGATCTTCCCCATGGCCACGCACGACGGCCCCAAGGACGCACAGGTCAACGAGGCACTCGTCGGCGTCGTCGTGATGCTCCTGGCCGGCGCGCGCCTGTACCGGGGCAGTACCTGGCGCTCCGACGTGGCCGTGGCACTGGCAGGCGTCTGGATGATCGCCGCCCCCTTCGTGCTCGCGCTGCAGAACACCGCCCACGACACCGGCAGCCGCATCCTCGACCTGGTCGCAGGCATCGTCCTGACCTCCGCGGCAGCCCTCTCCCTCCTCGTCCGGCGCGCCGACCGGCGCAGCACGCCCACCCCACCCGCTCCCGGCCCCCGGCCGGCTGAACCGGGGGCCGCGAGGAAGCGGTGAGTGTTTGCGAGTACCCGGGGGCCGGGTCTGAAATCAGCGCGCGGCAGCGGCTTGCTCGAGCTGGGCGGTGATTCCCTGCCGGTCGATCTGGATCCAGTACTCGGCGATCAGGCCGTCCTCGACGCGGTAGACCGCACTGGTCATCGCTGTGAGCTGCGCACCGGTCGGCGGGTACTGGTCGACCGGTCCGACGTGACGCCCGGTCTGGGTCCAGCGGGCGTAGACGCGATCGCCCTCGGCGATGAGCTCGTCCACGGTCAGCGTGAAGGCGCCGTACGCATCGACCATCTCCTGGACGTGCTCGGTGTACTGCTGCGGTGTTCGCTCCACGACCACCGGCGCCTCCGAGACGACCTGGTGGGCTTTGACGCGGTCGGCCATGAAGCGACCGGCCCGGTCGGGGTGCAGCCCCGATCGCACCTGCAGGAGGAACTCGCGGACTGTGTCCTTGGCGTTGATCATCAGCACAGTCTGACACTCCCTTGGTGCCGCGTGCCCCTCGGGGCGTTCGGCGAGATGCCGCGCTCGAACCGGCCTCCGGCACGGGCCAGGGCAAACGAGGAAGGTGCCGCTGCCGGATCTGGCCGCGAGCCCCGGCGGCGCCACGTCAGTTCATTACGCGGATCCACGCCGCGGCGGTGACGAGGGTGATGGCGGCCAGGGCCAGGGCCAGGGTGCGGCGGCGCAGGAGGTGGTAGCGGCTGCTGTACTCCGCGCGCAGCTCACGCGCTCGGCCCGTGACGGCGCGCAGCATCTCGCGGCGCAGGGCCAGGTACTGGTCGGCGTAGCGGCGGGCGATCTCGGCCTGCTCGGCCGGTCCCAGCCAGGTCAGGTCGCGGGCGAACGCGTCGCCGGCCGCTGCGGCGTCGTGGAGGGCGGCGCGGCTCATGAGGTACCCCTCCAGGCGCGCGATGCCTGCGGTGGTGTCCTTGCGGTCCATGACGCCCTACCTGCCTGCCGGGTCCTGGCCGCCGCCGGGAAGTTTCCGCGCCCCGGGGTCGTCGACCACGTCGCGGGCTCCGTGGTCTCCGGTCCACTCCGTCGCGGCGATCTCGGGGTGGTGGAGGTCGAAGGCGGGGGACTCGGAGCGGACGCGCGGCAGGGTGACGAAGTTGTGCCTCGGCGGCGGGCAGGAGGTGGCCCACTCCAGGGAGCGGCCGTAGCCCCAGGGGTCGTCGACCTCGACCCGGGGAGCGAACTTGGCCGTCTTCCATACGTTGTAGAAGAACGGCAGGGTGGAGATGCCCAGCAGGAACGCGCCGATCGAGGAGATCGTGTTCAGGGCGGTGAACCCGTCGGTGGCGAGGTAGTCGGCGTACCGGCGGGGCATGCCTTCGGCGCCGAGCCAGTGCTGGACGAGGAAGGTGGTGTGGAAGCCGATGAACAGGGTCCAGAAATGGATCTTCCCGAGGCGTTCGTCGAGCAGCGTGCCGGTCATCTTCGGCCACCAGAAGTAGAAGCCGGCGAACATCGCGAAGACGACCGTGCCGAAGACGACGTAGTGGAAGTGCGCCACGACGAAATAGCTGTCCGTCACGTGGAAGTCCATCGGCGGCGAGGCCAGGATGATGCCGGTGAGCCCGCCGAAGAGGAACGTCACGAGAAAACCGATCGACCACAGCATCGGGGTCTCGAACGAGATCGAGCCCTTCCACATCGTGCCGATCCAGTTGAAGAACTTCACTCCGGTCGGCACGGCGATGAGGAAGGTCATGAAGGAGAAGAACGGAAGCAGCACCGCCCCCGTCGCGAACATGTGATGGGCCCACACCGTCAGCGACAGGCCCGCGATCGAGAGCGTGGCGGCGATGAGGCCGATGTAGCCGAAGATCGGCTTGCGGGAGAAGACGGGGATGATCTCGGTGATGATGCCGAAGAACGGCAGCGCGATGATGTAGACCTCGGGATGGCCGAAGAACCAGAACAGGTGCTGCCACAGCAGGGCCCCGCCGTTGGCCGGGTCGAACACATGGGCCCCGAACTTGCGGTCGGCCTCCAGCACCAGCAGCGCTGCCGCGAGCACCGGGAACGCGAACAGCACCAGCACGGAGGTCAGCAGGATGTTCCAGGTGAAGATCGGCATCCGGAACATGGTCATGCCGGGAGAGCGCATGCAGATGATGGTGGTGGCGAAGTTGACGGATCCGAGGATCGTCCCGAACCCGGAGAGCGCCAGCCCCATCGTCCACATGCTCCCCCCGACATAGGGCGTGCGTTCGCCGCCGCTGAGCGGCGTGTACGCCGTCCACCCGAAGTCCGCCGTGCCCTGCGGGGTGAACAGCGAGCCGATCACGATCAGGCCGCCGAAGAGGAACAGCCAGAACGACAGCATGTTCAGCCGGGGAAAGGCCACATCCGGCGCGCCGATCTGCAGCGGCATGATCGCGTTGGCGAAACCGGCGAACGTCGGCGTCGCAAAGAACAGCAGCATCACCGTGCCGTGCAGGGTGAACAGCTGGTTGTACTGCTCGCTGGAGACGATCTGCATGCCCGGCCGGGCGCCAGCTCCGCCCGCAGCAACAGCGCGAGGATCCCGCCGAACACGAAGAACAGGAACGACGCGATCAGGTACAGGTGCCCGATCTTCTTGTGATCGGTGGTCGTGATCCAGCTGACGATCACCTGGCCCGGCGTGCGCCCGGCCATCGGAATCGGTGCCACCGGTTCGGTCGACGTCGCTGCCATGAAAGACCTCTTCCTCGGAGAACGGCCACCCCGCAGCACTGCCACAGGCCTGCGTCATCCTGTCTACGCGCCCCGATCGCGAGCCGCGCAAGAGATCCGGCCGGGCATTCGTGTGAAAGCACCCCCACCGGATGGCGACCGACACCCGCACGCCCCTCCCTCACCTCATCGCGCGCCCCCGGCACGGCGGCCACGGGCAAGGGGAGCAGAGCACCGGGAGGGTCACAGCGTGGGGCCCGGACGGCTGCCGCCCCGCCCTGTGCGCCCGGGCCCGGGACCGACCTCCCTCAAGCCGCCCCCGTCCCGCCCCGGCTGGGTGACACTGTCTGCTCAGCACACCCGTACGCCCAACTCACCCACCAGGAGCGCACGATGCCGCACATCACCGTCGACCATTCCGCGTCGCTGTCCGACATGTTCGACCGCCGCGGTTTCGGGCTCGCCCTGCACACGCTCGCCGCCGACCTCGTCGACGCGCCGGTGGCCGCGTGCAAGACCCGTTTCCGCACCGCGGACGAGACGTTCGTCGCCGACGGCTCTGCGGAACACGCCGTCGTGCACGTCGAGATCGCCCTCCTCGCGGGCCGCACCCAGGAGACCAAGGACAAGCTGAGCCAGGCCGTCCTGGACCTCCTGCGCACCCACACCTCGGGTGCCGCCAGCCAGACCGTCCACCACTCGGTGGACATCACCGAGCTCACCCCTGCCTACCGCCAAGACACCACGTCCCGGTGACCGGTTGAGCATCCGCACACCCACCGGCTGAGTACGCGCACTCAGTCCCGTTCGGTCGTCCCCCGCCACAGTGGGGAACGACCGAACGACAGGAGAAGAAGATGTCCCCCGCCGCCCCCCGCCGCACCCCCCTCCGGGCCGCCGCCCTCGCACTCGCCGGCGCCGCCGCAGCCCTGGCGCTGACGGGCTGCAACCTGGACTTCCAAGAGGACGTCTGCAACAGCGGCGAATACCCCGTCCTCGCCATCGGCGGCTCCGGCTCGGCCTGCATGCCGAACGGCGAAGAGCCCGCGCCGGGCTACACCCGCTACCCGGACGGCAAGGTGCCCAAGCAGCTCGACGACAAGTGGGACGTGTACTGGCACACCCACACCCTCGACAAGGACGGCAACGTCATCGACACCCCCGACACTCCGTAAGAGCCGCACTCGGTCCGCGTCGACAACCGTCGTACGTACGGGTGGTCGGGCGCGAGGACGAAGGCGAGCGGGCGGCAGCGGCTCCGGCACCGCCCGCTCGCCGTCCGTCGGATCCCCCGACTCAACTTGGCGGGCCCCGGGTCTCCCGCGCGCAGTGCCGCGGCTATTCGATGACCGCGGTGGCTTCGACTTCGACCAGGAGGTCCGGTTCCCCCAGCGCCGCAACGCCCAGCAGGGTGATCGGCTTGACCGGATCGATGCCCAGCTTCGCTGCCGCCCGGCCCACGCCCTCACCCAGCAGCGGCATCTTTTCGGGACTCCAGTCGACGACGTAGACGGTCAGCTTTGCCACGTCGTCGAAGGAGCCGCCGATCCCGGCCAGGGCGGTGGCGACATTGAGATAGCACTGCTCGACCTGAGCGGCGAAGTCCCCCTCGCCCACGGGCCGGCCGTCGGCATCGCGGGCGACCTGCCCCGCAAGGAACACCAGCTTCGATCCGGTGGCGACCGACAACTGCCGGTAGACCTCGGGCTTCGGCAACCCCTCGGGATTGACCAGCGTCACGGACATGAACGGCCTCTTCCTCTCGGCGTCAGGAGCAGCAAGATCAGCCCCCGTGAAAGCATAGCGATGCTATGTATTGTGGGGCCATGGCGAGGACGAAAGATCCAGCGGTCCGCTCCCTGTTGCTCGACCGAGCCGCACAGATGCTGCGGACGAGGCAACCGGTCACGCTCCGCACCCTGGTCGCCGGAACCGGCGTGTCAACGATGGCCGTTTACACCTACTTCGGCGGCATGGACGGCCTGTGGCAGTCGCTGCGACAGGAAGGCTTCACCCGCCTGACCGCCCAACTCGCGGCCGTCGAGATGTCCTCGGACCCGGTACGAGACCTCGCCGCACTGGGCGCCGCCTACCTGGCCAATGCCATGGAGAACCCGGATCTCTACCGCGTCATGTTCGACGCGGGCTTCGACCTCGAAGACGCCGGCGCCGCGGACGAAACCCTGAACCGCCTCGTCCGCGCCATCGACCGGGCCAAGGTGAGCGGCCGCTTCCGCGACGAGATCGACCCGCTGGAGCTGGCGACACAGAGCTGGGCCATCGGACACGGACTCGTCTCACTTGTCGCCACGGGTCCGCTGCCGCGCCGGACACTCGATTACGGCGTGCCCATGCTGACCGCACTGTTCACCAGCGCAGGAGACGAGCCCGACCGCTGTCGCCGGTCGGTGGAGCACGGCTGGGCCATGCCCGGACAGCCGCTCCCGGATCCACTCCTCGGCCTGGACCGTGGGCGGAGCCGGTGAGGGGAGATCTGCTGAGGGCGTTCGGTGACGATGCGGCTACGTTTCGCTCTCCGGGTGCCACTTCGACGGCGTTTGGGGCGTTGTGCCGGACATGGTTGATGTTCATCCGGCTGCTCGGCTCGATGCGTTCTGGCTCGACAGCAGCGACTACCTCGGCCCCCGTAGAGGCGGTCCGGCAGCCCGCCCGCGCCCGCTCGGCCGGTCCTCCGTAGTGGTCCATCACGGGATGGGGGTGGTGGCCGCAGCTTGTGTTGTGGCCGCGCTCACCGCGACCTGCAGCGCCCCTTCGACCGGCCCGGCCAGCCCCGTGCCGCCGCACGGCCTGGCGAGCGCGGCGGGTCAGAAGTAGGCATTGCCCCAGCCCGGCGTATTGATCGCAAACCCGACAGCGCTTTTGCGGTTTCTTCTTGGCGATGCTGGGCACACGATTGGTCTCAGGACTTTCTCGAGGGGTTGCAGCAGGCGGTTTCCCCTGACCGCGCTGCGCAGCCAAGGTGGGGCTTCCGGCCAGCCCCACCTTCTTCTGTCCGCGACCCCCTGGCCGGCCCTCTTCACCCCGGAGCCCCCTGTTCATGACAGTCGCGGAGGGCCCTTGACGATGTGCGCCAGGCGCAGCGCTCTGGCGCAGACGAGACGGGAGCCTGCTGCACGGCGGCCCGCCGCGGAGCGCTCAGCAGCTGCGCGGTCACCCGTCCGGGCGATGAGGGTGTGCGGGGGAAGCGGAGGGTGTGTGAGGGTGTGGGGGAGTCGTGGCGGGCTCTGCCGCACGGATCAGGTCCGATCCTGATCGTGTTCACCGTGCTGGGGCCTTCGGCGCCGCCTCGTGGCTCCCCTTCTCTCCCTTGTGTCGGCGGCGGTGGCCATCGAGAGCCAGAGGTGTGGCTGTCCGGCGCGGGTGACAGGGTCGGCCGAGGACATGGGTCGGTCGGCGGTAAGAGCGGGTGGAAGGTGTGGTGGTCATGCTCACCTGGGATCACGAGGGCTGCTTGGTGGTCGGTGTGGAGGCCGGGGTCGGTACGTCGCAGCGTGCCGAGCTCGCCCGGGCGCTGGATACGCTCATCGCCGACCAGCGCCCGTCGGGTCTGGTCGTGGCGCTGGCGCGTACGGCGGGTACGACCGCGGTGGTCTCCGTCGTGCTGCGGGTCTTCCGGCACTGCGTCGAGCATCGGCTGCCGATGGCAGCGGCCTGCCCGCTGGCTGCGACCCGCCATCTGATGAAGGTCAACCAGCCTGCGCTGCCGGTCTTCGCCGCGGTGGAGGACGCGGTCGCCGCGGTGGGGATCCTGCAACGCCGCTGACCCCGTTCGCCGGCCGTGCTCCCGGAGCAGGTCGTCGCTTTCCTGGCCGGGAGCGAGGTCACCCCTGCCGCCCCTGGCCCGAGGTCCGCGAAGTGGGGGACTCCCGGTCCCCAGTGAGTGCAGCCGCCGACGTTCGGCGCCGGCAGGTTCGCAGGACTGCCTGTACCTCGACGGCACCGTTCCCACCTGCCCGGCGTGCACGGGCCCCGCGTCCACGGCCCCCAAACCAGGGCAAGGACGGCGGCCCGTCATGGTGTGCCTGCACATCGGCGGCGCCCGGTACGGTGTGGGGTCCGCCGAGACATGTGAAGGGAAGGCGCTGTTCGATGGACGCCACGGAGCCGACGGAAGCCCTGATCGAGGATTCGGGCAACATCTTGGTCGCGCCTTCGGCCATGCACGACAATGGCCTGATCAGAGACTTCTTCGGGTCCGCGGTCACCCCGGGGGGTCTTGTTTCCGATCCGCCCGACCTTGCGCAGAAGACCGTATACCTGTGCGGCGACATATCCGCGATCCGCGGCCTCCAACTGCACACGGCTGCACGGGTGTTCGTCGTCCGAGAGCTGTCGCACGGCTACCGTCCGCAGGGCAGCGAACCTTGGACCCTCGTCGACAAGGGCCGGGTTCCCGTCCGCGTGCACGGCGTCGGTGTGATGTACCGCCGCTTCTTCGAACCCGGCGCCGACCACTTCGGAAGGATCCGCGCGGAGCACGCCTTCCAGTCCCTGACGGAGTCCACCAAGCCTGGGACAGCACATCGCAGCGGAATCTATCTGACGCCTGTCACGCGGAGCGGTGACGAACTGAATTTCCGGCTGCTCCGCTGTTCCACGAACCTTTCGGGGCCCACCGAGAACTTCGGCCCGACCGACGCGCACATCGTGGAGGCTTTGAACCGCGAGGCCGCCGCCGTCTTCCGGAACCAGGCACCACTGAACCACGTCCTCGCCCAGATCTACCACAACACCCTTGCCGCGGCCGGGCGCAAGCAGTCGAAGGCCAAGATCTCGGCCCACGCCGACAAGACCAAGGACATGCCCGTCAACGGCATCATGGCCTTCTGCACCTTCTACGACGGGCTCGACCGGCTGCAGCCCCTCGACGAAGACGGATTTGACCACGGTGTGAAGGGCGTCAGCGGACTGACCAGACTCCACTTCCGCCTGAAAGAGCCGACAGGGGAACCCGGCGGCGGGGCCGTGCTTCCCCCGCAGTTCGCCGTGACGCTCTACCCCGGCTCCGTGTTCTTCATGCCGCTGTCGACCAACCGCCTGTACACGCACGAAATCCGCCCCGCCGGGTTGGACGCCGAGCTGCTCCCGACCCGCCTGGGGTACGTGGTGCGCTGTTCGAACCGCGAAGCCGTCCACAAGGAAGGCCGCACGTTCCTCAAAGCAGGCGGAGACCTGCGGGAGTTGGAGCCGCCCACTCCTGCCGGCATGGAAGAACTGCGCAGGCTGTACGCAACGGAGAACAGGACCTCGTCCTTCGTCGACTACGGAGACGGATTCCCCTTCAGCATGAACGGAGGAGACTATGCGGCACCCCGAGTCTGAGACCCAGGACAGGATCCTCTCGTGCGCCCTGCCGCCCGAGGAGGATCTCTTCGCCGAGCTCTCCGCGTCGGTTTCTTGGGAAGACGTGGGCAAAGGCCGACGAGCCGCCGTGCTCACCAGGATCGACGATGCGGGTGCGGTACCTCTCGTACGGACCACCACGCGATACCGCACCCCGGCCCAGCGCTTCAGGGCCGTGCACGAACGGCTGGCGCAACGGGTCCGGGAACGCGCAGCCGTTCCGGTCGGGTTCAACAACGCTCTCATCGAGATCTACACGAACGCCTACGCGACCATGGGCGGCCACTCCGACCAGGCCCTCGATCTGGCCGACGGTTCGTTCATCGCCGTTTTCTCCTGCTACCAACACCCCGAAGCGAGCCCGCCCAGAAAACTGGTCTTCGAGCCAAAGGAATCCGGTGGCGAGAAGTTCGAAATCCCTCTTCACCACAACGGCATCGTCGCGTTTTCTCTGAGCTTGAACCAGCGGCTCAGGCACAGGATCGTACTTGGCAATCCGGCCCGGGCGGCAGAAAACCGATGGCTGGGCGTGACGTTTCGAACGTCAAAGACCCTCGTCCGGTTTCGCGACGGCCATGCATACCTCCCGCAGGGGGCGGAGCTCATGCCCGCCGACGACGAGCAGAGCCGCGAGTTCTACCGCCTGCGTCGCCGCGAGAACGGCGAAACGGACTTCACCTACCCTCCTCTGCCGTACACCGTCAGCGAGAGCGACCTGATGCCCCCCGTCTGACGGGCAGGTGAAGAACAACCAGCGGCCGACATCCGGGCCCTGCCGCACCTCACGGTGCGCAATAGGCGATGGCGCGACCGTCGTTGGGGGTGCCACGGTCATCGTTGGCCGGGTGGTACATCAAAACGTGCCATGTGTCATCGGGGGTGTTCGTGCTGACCCGGTTGGAGGCAGTGGCGACGATCCCGTCGCCCAGAAGGTAACCGCCGGAGACCGCCGTCTGGCCGGGGGGACAGACGGCGAAGCTGGAACGGGATTCACCCAGAGGCACCGTGACGATGTCTCCGAAAACCGGGGTGGTCTTGACGGACCCTGCCGGCCCGGTCTCCCCCTGCTGCCCCTGCTCGTTCCAGGTAACGGTGATCTCACGGGGCCGGCATCGCCCGCCGCCCTCGTAGTCGATGACCCGGAGGCTGCCGTCGTTGCGGCTGTAGCAGCCGGTGTAGACGCCGTTGGCGTCCGGGATGTCGGCATGCGCCACGCCCGCCAGCACGCTGACCGTGAGACTCAGATTGGCGGCGCCGATCACGGCGATCCTTTGGGGGATTCTCAACTCGTTTCCCTTTCCTCCGTCGCAGGCGGCAAGCGCACGTGCTCTCAGAGGATGTACACCGAACCGGCATCGGGGCCCCGACTCACGGCAGCAACCCGGCAGATTCCCCGGATCGCCGTAGTGTGCACTGCGCCGAACACGGGCCACACCGCCCAGCCGCGGGCTGCGGTGGCGTGCGGAGCGAATAGCGCGGGGAGGATGTCAGCTCTTCAACCAGCGGGTCGCCGACTTCCTTGAGGCGGTCGAGGACTCCGGCACTGCGTGAGGTGACGTACGCGTCGTCCGGGTTCCCCGCCTCCGGCAGCAGCCGGGCCGGCAGAACCCGGACGGGGTCCGCGCTCCCCGCCCACGCGGGGGTGTGCCCACCGCCGTTCGTGGCCCTTCGGCGGGACGGAGACCGGGTGGCCCGGTCGATATCGGATCGTGTGAGGGGGCTGTCCGGTGGGACGCTGCCTGCATGGATCGTGCGGAGGTACTGCTGATCGGTGGACGGGCGGGCGTCGGCAAGACGTCGGTGGGGTGGGAGGTTTCGGCCCTGCTGCGTAGGGCAGGGGTCGCTCACGCGGTCATCGATGGTGACTTCATGGGTCAGGTTCACCCGGCTCCCCGGGGAGATCCCCACCGCGCCGAGATCACCGAGAGCAATCTGACTGCGGTGTGGGCGAATTTCGCCCGGCGCGGTTACCGGCGCCTGATCTATACGAACACCATGTGTGTGGTGCCGGAGGCGACGGGCATGTTCGAGCGTGCCATGGGGCCCGGGCTGGTGATCGTACGGGTCCTGCTGACCGCCTCCGATGCCACGGCCCGCGAGCGGCTGGTGGGGCGGGAGCTCGGTTCGGAGCTGGAGCAGGAACTCGCGGGAAGCATGCGCAAGGCCCGCCTTCTGGACCGGCAGGCTGTCGCGGGGACCGCGCGCGTGGCGACGGACGGGCGGCTCGTCGCCGATATCGCGAGGGAGGTAATGGCTGCCACCGGCTGGGCCGGTCCGCACTGTGCACGCAGGGCGTGACTGCGCTGAACAGCGGTACGGCCACTGGCGATCCCCAGGGCGTGCACTGAACGCCTCGTGTACGGGGACGAGCTCCTGGACATCCAGGAGGCGGCCGCGGTCGCCCGACCGGGCCGGCCCCTTCTGACGCAGCCGGGCCCGCCCGCCCAGCGCCCGCCCAGGCGGGCCGCCATCCCTGCACGGTGAACCGGGAGACCTGTCGTGAGCCTGCACGGACTGACCAGGCCCCGCCTCGGGGCGCCCCGAACCGAGGACATCAGGAGCTGCGGTCCGGCCGTTCCTCACGGGGTGCGAAGCGAGCCTGGGCGGTCAGGACGGCTCCTGCGTAGCGTCCGGCCCACGCGCCCATCGCGCGGATGGGACCGAGCAGCGCCGTGCCCGCCTCGGTGAGGGAGTAGTCGACGCGTGGGGGAGCCTCGGCGTACACCTGGCGGGCGACCAGGCCGTTGTACTCCAGGCGGCGCAGGGCCTGGTTGAGGACCTTGGGGCTGATCCCGCCGATGCGGGTGATCAGCGCGCGCGGTCTCATGGGCCCGCTCTCGCCGAGGACGTACACGATCACGCTGTCCCAGCGATTGGACAGGACTTCGAAGGCGACCCTCGCCTGGCAGTCCGCGGCGTACTCGCCGCCGCCCAGATCCCCGCCCAGGCCCTGTTCGCCTGCGTCCACCGCCGCTTCACTCATCCGACCATCCTGCCCGGGCCGATGCACACCACACGGTGTGCATCGGCGCGCCTAGCGTTCCGTCCGTCACACCTCGCACACCTCGCACACCTTGCGACACGGACGACAGGAGCGAACGCATGCGCATCGGCATTCTCGGTACAGGGGCGATGGCCACGGCCCTTGGCGCGGCCTGGGTACGCGCCGGCCATGACATTCGGGTGGGCGGTCGGGACACCGAAGCGGCCGCCCGCACCGCCCGGCTCACCGGCGCCTCCGGGCACGGCACCCTCGCCGAGGCCGCGGCCCACGGAGACGCGGTACTGACCGCCGTACCGGCGGACGCCGCCCCGCAGTTGGCCGAAGAGCTGGCCCACCTCCTCGCCGGACGGACGGTGATCGACTGCACCGTTCCCATGGCACCGGGCGCGGGCGGCCCGACCCTCACCACGGCCGGCAGTACATCCATCGCACGGCTCATCGCGGACGCCGCTCCCGGGACCCGGGTGGTGAAGGCATTCGGGGTGTGCCACGAAAGCATCTGGACCCTGGACCGGCCGGCATTCGAGGGGGCGCCGCTGGCCGTGCCTTTCTGCACCGACCATCCGGACGCCGCCGCTCGGGTGACGGAGCTCATCACCTCCATGGGCTGCGCGCCGCTGCCCTGCGGTGGGCTCGATCGCGCCGCCCTGCTGGAGGCCACTGCCGTCTTCGCCGTCGGTGTCTGGTGGTCGGGCGATGAGGCACGCCATGCCTTTCCTGCCCCGGCCCTGGCACCGGGGGCCGTGGATGACTAGCAGTTCTTTGCCGGCTGGTGTCGTGTGTGCGGCGGCCACGTCCCGATTCACCGGCAATTACCAGGCAGGGTCGGACGGCTGACCCACCACGTGAGAAACCCTCCTCTTCAGGTCAACTTGCATGACGGCCCGGAATTTTTGTTATCCGGGCGGGGTGTAACGCGCCGGAAATCAAACTTGTCGAAAAGCGTTGACGGAACCTCGGCTCGAAACCTATCTTCTGCTCGAAATGCCGCGCGCTGTTCGCGATGTCGAACAATCAGGCCCTTCGCGGCAGGGGATCGGCCGTGCGGAACGGCCCGGGTCCGGAGGATGCAATTGGACGGAACCGCAAGAACGCTGCTCGCCCCCCGGGACACCCGGTTCCTCATCCCGCCGGGTGGCCCCGCCTTTCAGAGGTGCTGCCTCCGGCACCGCGCCACCGGAAAGGCGGGCCACGCGGACCCGGCGACCGCGTTCACCCGCCATGGGCCGAGCACGTACGCCTACGACTCGCCGGACGCCCACCGCCCCTTCTTCCGGAACTCCTCCGGCCGCCATCCGCGCCACTGCGGCAACGCGCCGTAGTCGAATCCCTGCCAGGCCGAGCCCAGGGGCCTGACCTTGTCCGACCCGCCCTGTCCTTCGTGAGCCGCCACCAGGGCGGCGCGGCGTGCGCACTCGCCCTACGCCCGATAGGGCCTGGTCCGGCGGCCCCGCAGAACGCGGTCCACCTGCCGTCGCCTCCCTTCGGGCGACCCGGCTCCGGGCCAGGACGCTCGAACCCCCCACTCAAGGATGTGAGAGCTCACCATGAGCAGACGCCGACTCCGCCGCGGATACCGGTCCCTGACGTTCCCCGCCGTGCTCGCGGCCCTGGTCTCGGCGGCGGCGATGCCCGTCGCCGGCCCGGCCCAAGCCGCCACCAGCGGCGCCTTGCGCGGTGTCGGTTCCGGCCGGTGCCTCGATGTGCCGGGCGCCGGCCAGACCGACGGCACGAACCTGCACGTCTGGGACTGCCACGGCGGGACCAACCAGCGGTGGACCCTGACGGACGACGGCCGGCTGACCGTGTACGGCGACAAGTGCCTGGACGTTCCGGGCCATCCCACCACGGCCGGTACCCGACCGGTGGTCTGGAGCTGCAACGGCGGTACGAACCAGCAGTGGCGGGTCAACGCCGACGGCACGGTCGTCGCCGTGGAGTCCGGGCTGTGTCTGGACGTTGCGGGCGCCGGTACGGCCAACGGCACGGCGGTGCAGCTCTGGGCGTGCCACGGCGGCAGCAACCAGAAGTGGACCGGCTTGTCCGAGCCGGGCAACGCGTGTTCCCTTCCGTCGACGTACCGGTGGACCTCGACGGGCCCGCTGGCTCAGCCGGCGAACGGGTGGGTCGCGCTGAAGGACTTCACCACCGTGCCGTACAACGGCCGGAACCTGGTCTACGCGACCACGTCCGACGGTTCGTCGTGGGGCACGATGGCGTTTCGTCCCTTCACGAACTGGTCGGACATGGCGACGGCCACCCAGACCGGGATGAGCGGGGGACTGGCGGTTGCGCCCAAGCTGTTCTACTTCGCGCCCAAGAACATCTGGGTACTGGCCTCGAACGGGTGGGGCACCGCCTGGCCCTTCGCCTACCGCACGTCCAGCGACCCCACCGATCCCCAAGGCTGGTCCGCCCCGCAGCCGCTGTTCACCGGCAGCCTCCCCGAGGGCGGCCCGATCGACCCCACGCTGATCGGCGACGACCAGAACATGTACCTGTTCTTCGGAGACGACAACGGCAGGATCTACAAGTCGACCCTGCCGATCGGGAACTTCCCGGGCAGCTTCGGTTCGTCGTACACGACGGTCATGAGCGACACGGCGAAGAACCTCTTCGAGGCGCCGGAGGTCTACAAAGTCCAGGGCCGGGATCAGTACCTCATGATCGTCGAGGCCCGGGGGGCGAACGAGGACCGCTACTTCCGGTCGTTCACCGCGTCCGGCCTGAACGGCCCGTGGACCCTCCAGGCCGGCAGCGAGAGCAGCCCCTTCGCGGGCAAGGCCAACAGCGGTGCCACCTGGACCAACGACATCAGCCACGGTGACCTCATCCGTGTCAACGCCGACCAGACCATGACCGTCGACCCCTGCAACCTGCAGTTCCTGTACCAGGGCCACGACCCCGCCACACCGCAGGGGACCCCCTACCAGCGACTGCCGTACCGGCCCGGCCTGCTCACCCTGCAGCGCTGATCCGCCGCAGCTGATCAACCGCTCCCGACCTCCGTCCATCCGGGTCCGCACCGCCGCTTCCGCTGCGCGGGCCGGAAAGGAATCCTCATGGCACCCCTGCCACGACGATTACTGCGCCTCCTCGCGGCCGGCGCGCTGACGCTCACGGCCTGCGTCACCGCCTCCGCCCCCACGACCGCCGAGGCCGCGCCGGGCAGCCCGGCACTCACCCCGCCGATGGGCTGGAACAGCTGGAACAGCTTCGGATGCGGGATCACCGAGGCCCAGGTCCGCCAGGCCGCCGACACGATGGTGTCCTCGGGCATGAAGGACGCCGGCTACCAGTACGTCGTCGTCGACGACTGCTGGTTCGACCCGCAGCGCGACGGGGCGGGCAACCTCCGGGCCAATCCGACCACGTTCCCGAGCGGCATGAAGGCGCTCGGGGACTACATCCACGGCAAGGGCCTGAAGTTCGGCATCTACCAGGCGCCGGGCGAGCGCACCTGCGCACAGGGGGTGGGCACCTACCCCGGCTCCACCGGCAGCAAGGGCCACGAGGCCCAGGACGCCGCCACCTTCGCCTCCTGGGGCGTGGACTACCTCAAGTACGACTGGTGCTCCGGCAGCGGCACCCTCGGCGAACAGGTCGAACGGTTCACGATCATGCGCGATGCCCTGCGGGCCACCGGCCGCCCGATCGTGTACAGCATCAACCCCAACAGCTTCCACGCCCCCACCGGCGCCACCCATGACTGGGGCCAGGTCGCCGACCTGTGGCGGACTACCGAGGACCTGCTCGACATCTGGCAGAACACCAACACCAACAGCTACCCGATGGGCGTCGGCAACGTCCTGGACATCACCGCACCGCTGGCCTCGCAGTCGGGTCCGGGTCACTGGAACGACCCTGACATGCTGGTCGTCGGCCGCCCCGGCCTGTCCCTGACCGAGTCCCGCAGCCACTTCGCGCTCTGGGCGCTGCTGGGCGCCCCGCTCATGGCCGGCAACGACATCCGCACCATGTCCGTCGACGTGAGCGCCATCCTGCGCAACCCCCGCCTGGTGGCCGTGAACCAGGATCCGCTGGGCGCGGGCGGACGCAGGGTGCGCGACGACGGCAACACCGAGGTGTTCGCCAAGCCCCTGGCCGACGGCTCGGTCGCCGTGGGCCTCTTCAACAGGGGAGGAAGCACCGCGAGCATCACTGCCACGGCCGCACAAGTCGGCCTTGCCGGCGGGCCGTTCACGCTCACCGACCTGTGGACCGGCGGCACGTCCACCACCCCCGGACAGATCTCGGCGAGCGTGCCTGCGCACGGTGTCGCCGTGTTCCGGATGACCGGCGGCAGCCCGCAGGCTGCGACCACCTCGCGCCTGCGCGGTACCGGATCGGGCCGGTGCCTGGACGTGGACCGCGCCTCCACCGCAGCCGGGACGAAGGCGCTGATCTGGGACTGCCGCACCGCCGCCAACCAGCTCTGGACCACGTGGGCCGGAGGCGAGATCCGCGTCTACGGCGACAAGTGCCTGGACGCCTCCGGCCAGGGCACCGCCAACGGCACGCCGGTCGTCATCTGGCCCTGCAACGGCCAGGACAACCAGAAGTGGACCAGGCAGGCCGACGGGTCGGTCCGCAACGTCCACGCCGGTCTGTGCCTCGACGCGAACGGGGCCGCCACCGCCAACGGAACCCCCGTCGTCCTGTGGACCTGCAACGGCCAGAGCAACCAGAAGTGGACCACGCTCCCGTGACACGCCACCCCAGGAAAGGCAACCCCATGACAAGGTCCTGGATCCGCCCCCTGATCGCGCTCGCCGCCGCCGTGCTCGGGCTGACGGCGGCAGGGGCGGCCCCCGCTTCCGCCGCCTCCGACACGCCCTTGCGGGTCATGCCGTTGGGCGACTCGATCACCTGGGGCGTGGGAAGCAGTACCGGCAACGGGTACCGGGGGCCCTTGCGGGACAGGCTCGCGGCGGACGGCCACCCGGTGGACTTCGTGGGCACAGGGCGGGCCGGTTCCATGTCCGACCCTGACAACGAAGGCCACTCCGGATACCTCATCGAGCAGATCGCCGCCCTGACCGATGCCTCACTGACCCGTTACCGGCCCAACGTCGTGACGCTGCACATCGGCACCAACGACCTCAACCTCTCCCACCAGGTGTCCACCGCCACCGACCGGCTGAAGGCCCTGGTCGGCCGGATCACCACCGCCGCACCCGACGCCACCGTCCTCGTGGCCTCCCTGGTGGTGTCCACCAGCGGGTCCGAGGAGCAGTACCGCGCCGCGTACAACCAGGCCATTCCCCGGATCGTGAGCGAGGCGCAGGCCGCGGGCAAGCGCGTCGCGTACGTCGACATGAGCGGCCTGACCACGGCCGACCTGGCCGACGCCCTGCATCCCAACGACGCGGGCTACCGGAAGATGGCCGACGCCTTCCACCGCGGCATCCGGGCCGCGGACAGTGCCGGCTGGCTGAGGAATCCCGCCCCCGCCCCCGCACGTGTGCAGTCCGCCATCGCCGGCAAGTGCCTGGACGTCAACCGTGCCGGTACCGCCGACGGGACCGCCGTGCAGACGTGGAGCTGCGGCCACGGTGCCAACCAGTACTGGTCCGCCTACACCGACGGCACCCTGCGCTCCATGGGCAAGTGCCTCGACGCAGCCGGCGCCGGCACCGCCAACGGCACCAAGCTGCAGCTGTGGGCCTGCCACGGCGGCGCCAACCAGGTCTGGCAGCCCTACAACGGGGGCTACCGCAACCCCGCCTCCGGCCGCTGCCTCGACGTCCCGGGCTCCTCCACCGCCGACGGCACGCAGCTCCAGCTGTGGGACTGCCACGGCGGCTCCAACCAGAAGTGGACCACCCTGATCGCCCGATAGCGACCACTCCCGGGATCCGAAGCCCTGCCGGGCCCGGATCCCGGGAGAGCCCCGCTGTCAGGCACCGAAACAGTCAAGACGGATGTGGAGCCGGCCTGTTCGACAGCCGTCGCCAACGCGACGCCCGCCGGCAGGCGTACGGCCGCGGGAAGACTCCGTACAACCATTGGCGCGGCTCGCCGGTCGGACCCCGTGATCGCCGATCACTACGGGGGAAGAGGAATCCGCTCCATGAACGCACACACCCGCGCACACAGCGGCCTGGCCGTTGCCGTGGCCACTGCGGCACTGGCCGTAGCCGGCGGTGTCGCCCCGCCGCTCCTCGCGCTCCCGGCCGCTGCCGCACCCGCACCGCTGCCGCCGTGGAACGTGGCCTCACCCGTGGCGAGCATCGAGGACCGCTCCTGGGTGCGGGAGTCGTTCGGGGAGATGGAGGTGGCCGTCGCCTCCGACGGCACCGCCGTCGCCCTCTGGAACGAGATCGAGGACGGCGGCCGCACCCTGCACGGCGCCGTGCGCGGGGCGGGCTCGGACGACTGGGGGCCCGGCACGCGGCTCGCCGACAGCCCCTCCGCGCACGGTGACATCCGCATGGTGGCCGGCCCTCGCGGCACCGTCACCGCCGTGTGGACCGAGTACCCGGAGGAACAGGGCGAGGCTCCCGGTCCCACCGGCACGGCGGCCCGTGTGAGGGCGGCCACGGTCTCCCGCGGTGTGTGGTCCGAGCCGCAGCAGGTGTTCGGCACCGAAGCCGGCAAGGCCGTGTCCGACCTCAGGATCGCCGCGGGCCCCGGCGGCACCGTGATCGCGGTCTGGGCCTCCCGGCCCGCAACGGCGAAGGCAGGCCAGGCGATCGAGACGGCCACGCGCGCCGTCGACGGCACCTGGTCGGCACCGGTGAAGCTGACCTCTGCCCCCGCCGCGGGAGGGTCCGTCACCGCCCCGGACGTCGCCGTCGACAGCCTTGGAACGGCCGTCGCCACGTACGTGCGCACCTCCCCGCAGGGCACCGCCTCGATCGAGACGGCGACCCGCACCGATACCGGGACCTGGGGTTCCCCCGTGCCGGTGACCGCACCCTCCGACAGCGTCGGGGCACCCCGCATCGGCGCCGGGGCGAACGGCACCCTGGCCCTCGTCTGGACCCGTCGCGACCCGGAAGCCGCCGTCGCCGTCCTGTACGCCTCGGTCCGCCCCGAGGCGGGTGGCTGGGGCGCCGCCCAGCGCATCACGACGGCGCAGCACGGGGTGCCCGGCCCTACGCCGGAGCCGTTCGTCTCGCCCGACGGGGACGTGACGCTGGTGTGGGGGAACGACGCCGAATCCCACCCCGCTGCCGGGAACTCCGTCTACTCCGCCTCGCTCCCGGCCGGCGCCACCGCGTGGACCGCGCCCGCAGCCGTGTCCACCGGCGGTGACAACGACCGGCCCCACGCGGCGATGGGGCCCGACGGCACCGTCTGCGTGGTCTGGCAGCTGTCCCGCACCGTGGGCGGGAAGACGCACCCGACCCTGCTGGAGGCCGCGCGCACGCCGGGCGACGACACGTGGACCAAGCCCCGCCCGCTGCCCGAGGAGCCTTCGCCCGGCAACGGCCTCACGGCCGAGATCGCCGTGGGCGAGAGCGGCGCCGCCACCGTCCTCTGGCAGGACCCCGCGGCTGCGGACAAGCGGCTGTGGGGCACCCGGACGGAGGCCGGACTCGCCCTCACCCGCCCCGCGTACGCGCCCGGCTCCGCATGGCTGGCGTACGTCCCGCCCGGCCGCAAGCCCTGGGAGGCCTCGTGGTGGCTGAACCGCCCCGTGTCCTCCTGGAACCTGGTGCTCCGGGACCCGGCCGGCCGGGCCGTGCGCACCCTCACCGGAGGCCTGACCAACTCGCCGGTAACGGCCGAATGGGACGGCCGCACGACCGCCGGGGCCCTGGCCTCGAACGGCCCGCTGACCTGGACCCTGAGTGCCACCGCAACGCACTCCCGCACCCTGGTCGTCCTGGCCTCCGGCAAGGTGACCGTCGGCGGCGGCACCCCCGTGTTCCGGGACTTCGCCGCCCGGCCGGGGCCCGCGGATCCCCACCGCCCCGGCACCCCGGACGGCACCGGGGACCTGCTCACCACAGCCGCGGGCACCCTGCGCACCGTCTACGGCGACCGGGCCTCAGGCACCTTCACCGGCAGCACGGCGGCCGCGGGCTGGCCCAAGGGCTTCCGCCCGGTCCCCTTCGGCGACACCAACGGCGACCGCTGCAACGACACCCTGGTCCGCCTCCCCGACGGCGAGATGCGGGTCTACCTGCCCGCCTGCGGGGTGACGGAGATCCGGCCCGTGACGAAGCACCGGGTGCTGGGCAAGGGCTGGAACGCGTACGACGTCATGACCGGGGTCGGCGACGTCACGAAGGACGGCCGCCCGGATCTGGTCGTCCGGGATCCGAAGACCGGCGGCCTGTACCTCTACGCGGCCACCACGGCGGGCGTGCTCGCGCCGCGCGTCCTGCTCGGCACGGGCTTCAGGGACTACAAGAAGATCGTCGGTGCCGGGGACCTGAACGGGGACGGCATCGGGGACCTGCTGCTCCAGGACAAGGGCAACGAGCTCTGGCGGTCGTACGGCACCGGCACCGGCAAGTTCGGCCCCCGCGCTCTCGTCGCCAAGGACTGGGGGTCTTCGTACAACGCGGTCATCGGCATCGGCGACCTGACCGGCGACGGGCGGGCCGATCTGATCGCCCGGGACACGGCAGGCGCCCTCTGGCGCTGGAACGGCACCGGCAAGGGCACCTTCACCGGCCGGACGAAGCTCGCCACCGGCTGGCAGGCCTACGACGGCATCCACTGACCGCCATGGCGGCTGCGCGGCGCCGGCCTCACCACCGTCGCAGCGGTACGACGACAGTGTTGCCGAGGACCCGCGGCGGAACAGGCTCGCGGGCGGCGGGCAGGGCGCCCGCTTTGACGGTCACGAGCGTGACGTCGACCGGTTCGCGCAGCAGCGTGTCGGCTTCGACCGGAGCGCTGAAGTCGCCGTACTGCGCGCTCCGGACGCACAGACCGTCGCGGCGCAGCACGGCAGTCGTCTCCATCGGTGAAGGCGGCGGGCCGGGTCGTCGGCGAACGCGCGACGAGGCGTACGGGTGGTGGAGCCGGGGCCCCGGCCGCATGTGGTCGTGCCGGTCATCGGCGCGCACCGTCGGCCAGGCGGTCGCGCCAGGCCGGGACGAGGGCGGTGAGCATCAGCGCGGCGGTGAGGGTGAAGGCCCACGGGTAGCCGGTCCGGGCCGCCAGGATGCCGAAGCCGACGGCGCCGACGGCCATGCCCGCGTCGTAGGCGACGTTCCACAGGGCGCTGACCGTGCCGTAGCCGGACTCGGGGACGCGCGCGTACATGAGCGACAGCGTCGCGTTCTGGGTGGCTCCGAATCCGACCCCGAACAGGGCGACGCCCACGACGACGGCGACCGGGCTGTGGGTCGGTGCGGTCAGCAGCGTCCCTGCGGCCGAGACGACCAGGCCGGGCACGACGAGTGCGGCCGGTCCGTGCCGGTCGCCGTGCCGGCCCGCGACCCAGCGTGCTGCGGTCGCTGCCGCGGACTGGGCGAACAGGGCCACGGCGACCGCTCCGGTGGAAGCGGACGGGACGGCGAGGGGCAGAAAGGTGACGATGGTTCCGGCAGCGAGCGCGGTGGCGGAGAAGACGAGGACGGGCCGCAGAAGAGCAGCCGTCCGGAACCCGCTCAGCACCCCGATCGGCCGCCCCGAGGCCGGTGCGCGGTCCGGCACTCCCGGCACCGAGGCGACGGCGGCCAGCGCGGCCACCGCGGCCGCGGCGCACACCGGCCCGTACCCGGTGTGCGCCGCCCACCACACCCCCAGCGGCAGGGCCGCCAGCGACGGAACCCCGGACACGATGCCGACCAGCGCCAGCCCTTCACCCCGGCGCTCGGGCGGGATCAGCGACGCCGTCAGAGCACCGCCCGCGACGACCGCGACCCCGAAACCCAGCCCGCGTACGGCGCAGACCACCGCGATCCACACCGTGCTCCCGGACACGGTCAGCACCAGCGCGGGCGCACCGAGCAGGACCAGCCCTGCCACCAGGGGCGGGCGGTAACCGAAGCGGGCCGTGAACCGGGGCGCGGCCAGCCCGCCTCCGACCGTCGCGAGCAGCAGCGCCCCCGAGGCCAGTCCCGCGGCATGACCGCCTCCGTACGCCTCGGCGTAGCGGGGAACGACGGAGAGCAGAAGGTAGAAGCTCGTCGATGCACCGACGATCGAGACGAAGCGCAGCAGCAGGGGCCGCGTCACCAGCCTCGGCCGCGAACGAGCATCCTCGGCTTGAGAGTTGATCATCCTGGTCACACGACGAAGCTAGGGGTGGGGCGGACCGGCAGTAAGATCCAATTCCATGCCTCTGGAGTGGTCCGGTCTGTCGCCCGAGCTGTTGTTGGTCATCGACCGGGACGGCGGTGAGCCGCTGCGATCCCAGCTGGAACTACGGCTGCGGGACGCGGTCCGGACCGGACGGCTGGAGATCGGCGAACGGCTGCCCTCCTCCCGTGAACTCGCCCGGATGCTGGGGGTTTCGCGCGGCCTCGTGCAGGAGTGCTACGCGCAGCTCCAGGCCGAGGGATACCTCGTGACACGCGTCGGCTCGGCCACCCGCGTCGCCGCAGGAGCGGGCGTACCGCCGGCGCGCACGCCACCACCTCCTCCGCCGTCCCCCCTGGTCGCCGATTTCAGGTACGGAGTCCCCGACCTGAGCAGCTTCCCGCTCGCCGACTGGCTGTGGGCCACGCGCGAGGCGGCACGCACCATGCCCACGGCGGCGCTCGACTACGGCGACCCCCACGGAAGCGCGGTACTCCGCGAGGTCATGGCCGGATACCTGCGGCGGGTGCGCGCCGCCGCGCCGGATCCCGAACGGATCGTGATCTGCTCCGGCTACGCGCAGGGCCTCGGCCTGGCCCTGTCCGCACTGGCCAGGACAGGAATCCGCACGGTGGCGTACGAGGACCCCGGCTCACCGGCCACGCTCTCCTCCGCCGCGGCCTCGGCCGGCATGTCGGCCACCCCCGTGCCGGTCGACGCGCACGGGATCGACGTACAGGCACTCGCCAGGACCGACGCCCGCGCCGTCGTCCTGACCCCCGCGCACCAATGGCCCACCGGCGTCGCCCTGGCGCCCGAGCGACGGCACGCGCTGATCGAATGGGCCAGGAGGCAGGACGCCGTCGTCATCGAGGACGACTACGACGCCGAATTCCGGTACGACCGGGAGCCGGTGGGCGCCCTGCAGGGACTCGCCGCGGACCGCGTCGTCTCCATCGGCACCGTCAGCAAGTCCCTCGCGCCCGCGCTGCGCATCGGGTGGATGCTCTGCCCGCCCGCGCTCACCGAACTGATCATCGAGCACAAGCAGTCGAACGACCGCGGGTCGCCCACGCTCGATCAGCTCGCCCTCGCGCGACTGATCGAGTCAGGCCGCTTCGACCGGCACCTGCGCCGGATGCGGACGACCTACGCGGCACGGCGTACCGCCCTGCTGGCAGCGCTCGCCGAACACGCCCCCGGCGTCGCGGTGACCGGTCTTGCGGCAGGCTTCCACGCGGTGGCACACCTCGACGGGCCGGCCGACGAACGGGAACTCCTCTCCGCCGCCCGCGCGCGGTCCGTCGGCCTCTACGGAATGAGCACCTGCCGCTCCACCCGTGCGACGGAGCCGGTGCAGCTGATCCTCGGGTTCGGCAACGTCGGCGAACGTGCCGTCACGGCAGGCATCGCGGCGGTAGGCGGCCTGCTCAGCGGCCGATAGCCCGCGTCACGTGTCGGTGCCCCGCCGTCACGGTACGTGGACAATCGACGTACTCGAGGTCCCCGCTCCGCTGCCAGGATCACCGACACCCTCGACACGCGCCCAGTCCAGGTGCGATGCCACCGAGCAGCTCGGTCAGGACGATTCCGGGTCGTCGGCCCCTGAGGACCGGCGGTCGTGGGTCGCCTCCCGGTTCAGCGGTTGCGGAGGTGGCGCAGGAGTCGTGCGCGTTCGGGGGAGTCTGCTCGGACATCGGTGCCGGGCTCGGGCATGCCGGTCGGTTCGTCGGTGTGTGCGGCGAGCGATGCCTCGATGCTGGGGCTGCTGCGCAGGATGGTCTGTTCGGTCCAGGGCTGCGGCCAGGCTTGGACGAGGTAGGTCTCGAGGGGGTGTTCGTCGGTGCCGTCGGGGTTGTGGCTGCGTCCGCGGGCGTGGACGCGCAGCCGGTACCAGCCGTGTCCGCGGCCGGCGAGGTGGGGCCGGTCGTCGGTGGGGTGTCCGGGGTCGAGGGCGAGGGCGCCCTCGGGGGAGTGGACGCTGGCTTCGACGATCTCTTCCCAGGGTCCGGGGTCGAGGGGCGGGGCGTGGTGGTGGATTTCGGTGCGGACGGTGGCCTGGCCGGTGTGGATGCCGGTCTTGATCCAGGCGCCGTGGTCCATGGGGGCGAGAAGGCCGTTGGACCAGCGGGTCGTTCCGGTCTCGGTGGCCTCGCCGTCCCAGATGCGCAGGAGTCCGTCGTTCACGAAGACGACCACAGACGTGTCCATACTGCCGAGCGTAGTGCGGCGGCGCGTCCCATCCGGACGGGTCCGTCTCGTGAGGGCTTCTCTGAACGAGTAGCCACGGCCCGTTGAGGCAGTCGGCAAACCGGTGGCACTGCCTACCGTTCCGAGCCAGGATGGGGCCGTGCGTGATGTCCGGAGCGATCCCGAGTTGCAGCTGCTGGTTCGGCGGTTCGTCACGCCTGACCGGCGGTATCTTCGGTTGGGAGGGGGCGTTTTCCGGTTGAGCCCGGTCGAGCGCTCCGCGTTCGTGCGGAATCTGGCTCGGGCTGCGTACGAAGTCACTCCGGCGGAGCTCGGCATCCTCTTCGAGGGCGGATGGCGCGAGCGCAAGACTGCCGCCTGGATGGTTGCTGTGGCCCGGAAGTCCGAGTTCCGCGACCTCGTAGGCCGGCTCCTGCTGGCCAGCGAGGGGCCGTACGCCGGCGCGGCATACTGTGTAGCCCTGGCGAGGTTCGGCTCTGCAGCGGACGCCCACCTGCTCAGCGCATACCTTGATCACTACTTGGCGCGCCCCGACCTCGACTACGACCAGGCGGTCGTCCTTGGCACGCTTCTGTACCTCGATGAGACGCTCGGCTCCGCGTACACGACACGGTTCCTCGTTCCGGGCGGTCCCTGGGAACGATGGCTCGAGGTCCGGGGCGTGGCGGCCCGTGCCCCGCATGACTGCCGGCAGGCCTTGAAGCAACTGTGTGCTTTCGCCGATGAGACCGCTGATGCCTTCGAGCTCTCGAACGCCAAATCTCCTCCTCGGGTCTGACCTTGGCGTTCAGAACCCGTCGCCCCATCCGAAAGTGGCGTGGTAGGCGCGTCGGAGTGCGTGTCGTCCGTGGTCCCCGTCGGCCTGGGCCCGTGCGAGGGCCGCGGAGAACCAGAGCAGAAAGACTCCTCCGACGATGCCCAGAGCTACCAGCTTCCCGTTCCGGATGAGGAGGACCAGGGCGACGGTCACGATGGCGACGCAGACATGGGCTCCGCGCGAGTCGAGCAGTGCAGCCTTGCGTGCCTCCCGGCGTTCGGCCCGTTCTACGGCACAGCGTTCCTCGCGAACAGACTGCGGTTCGTTTTCGTCGAATTCCGTCTCGCCCGCTTGGCCCTGACGCTGCATGGACACGGACCACGTCGGCACAGGAGCACCGATGGGCCCAGGGATCAGGTACCCGCCTCCTGACGGACTCATGAAGCCGCGTGCCCCGGGCGGCCGCACCGGGCGCGTGTGGCCGGCCCGGCCGAGGCCGAGTTCCTGGCGATCGACCCGGGGCGCCGGACCGGCTGGTCGAGGCGAGCGGCGAGCGGCTACCGGTGTCCGACGGATGCGGGCGAAGGCGGCCGGCACGGTCGCGCTCGCCGAGCTCTACGGGACCGCCGGCGTCGACCGCGCGCTCGGCGCCGCGGCCACGATCGGACGGTTCCCCGACGGCGGTCCGCTGTCGATCCCGGATCACCCGGCGAGCACGAAATCCGCCGGAGCCAGGCACGGAGGCTGCAGTCGGGCCGGGCACTTCCGCCTGGTCAGGCTTCGGCCCGCCCTGAGCGTTCCTGCTCTTCGACCAGGCCGCAGGAGAGCGGGAAAGCCGTCAAGAACTCCCGCTGGTTCTGCGGCAGCCGTCTGCAGAGGCGGGCCGAAGGGCGACGCTGATTGCAGCGGAGCGCGGGCACGTGGCTGCGGTCCGTCACCCGATGAAGGTCGATCGGCCGGAGCTCCAGGATCCTCGCGGCGATTGCGGACGCGGCCGTGCTGGACGGCGAACCCGCACCCCGCCCTGTCACACGGTCGCCGAAGCCTGCCACTCGGCTGCGTAGCCGTTGAAGATCTCGCGCAGGTGATGTCCGATCTTGAGGTAGTCGAGGTCGTCGAGGTTGGCGAGGGAGACCCGTACCGACCATTCGGGCCCCTCGAAGCCGCCGCCGTTGAGCAGGACGACGGAGGTGTGCTCGGCGAGGCGGAAGAGCGGGTCCACGGGCTCGTAGCTCTTCTCCAGGAAGTCGGCGAAATCCTTGCCGTGGACGCGTTCCGCTTCGGCGAGCAGGTCGAGCTCGATGTAGTAGGCAGCCCGCCGGTCGTCGGCGGCGATCTTCATCTGGGCGCCCTCCAGGAGGAGGTCGAGGCGTCGGTGGACGATCTCCCTCAGCTTTTCCTTGTACGCCTGCCCCTCGTCCAGCAGGGCGAAGAGCGAGAAGAGGCTCATCATGGTCTGCTGGGGCAGGGAGAGCCCGGCGGTGTGGTTGAGGGCGACGGAGCGGGAGTCGGCGACCATCCGGTCGATGAACCGGATCTTGTCGGGTTCGAGGGTGAGGGTCCCGTACCGCGCGGCGAGGCGCGCCTTCTGCTCGGCCGGGAAGTTCGAGATCATCTCGTCGATGACGTTGTCGTCGTGCAGCCCGATGACGCCCAGGCGCCAGCCCGTGCAGCCGTAGTGCTTGGAGTACGAGTAGACCAGCAGGGTGTTGCGGGGGATGTCGGCGGCAAGGGAGCGGAAGTTCGGCACGAACGTGCCGTACACGTCGTCCGTCACGATGATCAGGTTCGGATTGGGGCCCGCGACGATGTCCTTGATCTGGTGGGCGACCCGCTCGCTGAGCGCGAGCGAGGGCGGGTTGGACGGGTTGACGAGGCAGACCATCTTGATGTCGGGGTCGGCGAGCTTGGCGACCTCCTCGGTCGGGTACCGCCACTCCCGGACACCCGTCTCGGCGAAGAGGCTGGCTTGGATGTGCACGACCTCGAACTCGAAGGTGTCGAGTTCGGGAATCTCCAGGTAGGGGGTGAAGACCGGGGTCATCAGCGCAATCTTGTCCCCCTTGTGGAGGATCCCGTTCTTCATCAGCGAGTCGAAGATGTAGCACATGGCCGCCGTGCCGCCCTCGGTCGCGAACAGGGAGTACCCGCCCTGCGGGGGACGCCCGTCGAACAGCTCGTCGGCCAGGTAGCCGTGCACCACCCGCTCGGCGTGCACGAGCATCCGGTCCGGCACGGGGTAGTTGTCGCCCGTGATGGAGTCCGTCAGCTCGTGGATGTACGCGTCCCGGTCGAAGCCGAACCGCTGCACGGCGTACTCGACGCACTTCTGGAGCAGTTCCACGCCGGGGAGGTCGGGGTGCCGGCGGCACCAGGAGTCGAAGCGGCGCCCGATGTCCTTCCGCTCCGGCATGCCGCCGAGGTTGTCGGCGGTCCACACCCGCCGCGACTCCGACAGGGCGAAGTACCCGAGGGCGTAGAAGGCCTCGCGGGGTCCCGTGGCGATCCAGTTCGGGTTGCCGCGGCCTGCGTTGAGCATCGCCCGGGCCGTGGTGTCCTTCTGACCGGGCTTGTCCGCCTGGGCGGCGGTGGCGATCTGGATGAACTTGTCCTTGAGCTCGAACGGCGAGAGCTGGGCGAAGGCCTGGATCTCTTCGCGGGTGAAGCTGGTCCTCATCGGGGTGGCTCCTTGTCGGGGGCGGGACGGCTGGACCGCAGTGGCCCGTGGTGGGGTCGGTCGTGGAGGGAGCGGTGGAACGGTGCCGTGGTCAGTGCTCAGTGCTCAGTGGTCATTGGTCAGTGATCAGCGGTCAGCGGTCAGTGGTGGAGGAGGACGATGACCGCGCCCCAGATGGTCAGGAGCACGTTGGCGACGGCGTAGGGGACGGTGTAGCCGAGGACGGGGACGGTGCTCCTGGCCGTCTCGTTGATGGCGCCGATGGCGGCCGTGGTGGTCTGGCCGCCGGCGACGACGCCGAGCAGGATCGGCATCCGGATCTTCTGTACGTGGTGTCCGAAGAGGAAGCCGGTGAGGAGGGGGATGACGGTGGCGACGGCGCCCCAGAGCAGCAGCCCCCAGCCGGCCTCCGAGAGGCCGGAGGTGAACGACGGGCCCGCGTTGATGCCGACGACGGCGACGAACAGGCACAGACCGAGGGTGTCCATGAACCACTGGGCGCCCGGGGGCACGTTGCCGAAGGTGGGGTATTTGCTCCGGATCCAGCCGAAGACCAGGCCCATGATGAGCGCGCCGCCGGAGGTCGACAGCGAGATCGGGACGCCGCCGGCCTTGAGGGCGGGGATGCCGATGCAGCCGCCGAGGAAGATGCCGAGGCCGACCCAGATCATGTCCGTGGCGAAAGAGGTCGGGACGGGCTTGCCGATCGCCTTGGCGGCCGGGACGACCAGTCGCGCCGGGCCGGTCAGGACCAGCGTGTCGCCCCGCTCGATCGGGGTGGAAAGCCGGTAGGGGAACTCGGCCCCCGCCCGGTACAACGTGTCGATGTACACACCGACCATGAACGGTTCGGCCCGCAGCGCTGCCACGGTCTTGCCGAGCTGCTCCTTGTCGGAGGCGACCACGTGCAGGGTTTCGGTCTGGTAGCCGAGCAGTTCGACGTCGTCGGTCTCCGGGCCGATGCGGGCGCGGGGGTCGAAGGAGACCAGGGAGCCCCGCAGCGCCGAGACCGCTACGACGTCCCCTTCGCGCAGGACGGTGTCCTGGGTGTGGTCCAGGATCCTGCCCTCGCGCCGGACCCGGGTGAGGTAGATCCGCCGGTCCAGGGCCTTCTGCTGCTGCTCGAAGTCCTCGATCGTACGGCCGACCAGGTCGGGCTGCTCGATGGTGTAGGCGCGCAGGACGACTTCGTAATAGCCCTCGTGCAGGTCGGGGTTGTCCTGGGCGGCGTCCATCTCGGCGGCCAGGGCGGCGGATTCGGCGGCGATGTCCCGGCGGTAGAGGCGGGGCAGGACGGAGGACAGCAGGAGCGCGGCGAGGACGGTGCCGAGCGGATAGGTGACGGCGTAGGCGACGGCGACGAGGTTGGACTGCTCCTTCGCCTGGGTCGCCGTGAGGCCGGGCAGGCTGGAGATGGCGTCGCCGGCGACGCCGATGACGGCGGACTGGGTCAGCGCGCCGCCGAGCAGCCCGGCCGACAGGCCCGGTCCGTAGCCGAGCATGCCGGCGAAGCCCCAGCAGACCAGCAGGCCGGTGACGCAGACGACGACCGCGTTGAGGACCTGCGGCAGACCGTCCTTCCGGAGCCCGCGGAAGAACTGGGGCCCGACCTTGTAGCCGAGGGCGAAGAGGAACATCGTGAAGAAGAGGCTCTTGACGGTCCCCTCGATCTGGATGCCGAACTGGGCGCCCATGATCAGGCCGACCACCAGGCAACCGGTGACCGAGCCCAGGGCAATGGCCCGGTAGCGGATCTTCCCTGCCAGGAAGCCCAGGGCGACGGCGAGGAAGACCAGGAGTTCCGGGTGGGGAGTGAAGATGTTCCGGTCGAGGAATTCGATCATGTACAGGACCTGTCGGGGGTGGGGGAGGGGAGCCGCGCCGTCACGGGAGCGCGTGCGGCGGTGTCCGTGGAACCGGCCGTGCCGTCCCTGTCAGGCGCCGAGGATGCCGACGAGGACGGGCCCGGTGAGGGGGAGCAGGAAGTTGGAGAGGGCGTAGGTGATCGTGTAGCCGAGCATCGGTACCGAGCTGCCCGCGGACTGGGTGACGGCCGTGATGGCAGGGGTGGAGCACTGCTGCCCCGCGATCGCACCGATCAGCAGCGGCGGGTCGATCTTCAGGACCAGGCTGCCGAGGAGGAGGGAGAGGGTCGCCGGTACGAGGACCATGGCGACGCCTGCGACCGGCAGCAGCGCCCCGTACTGCTTGAGCAGCGGCCACGCCTGGGGCCCGGCGGTGAGTCCCGTACAGGCGATGAAGACGGCCAGACCCATGTCCTTGATGGTGGTGGCGGCCTGGGGAGGGAAGGCACCGAAGGTCTGGCGGCGCGAACGGAACCAGCCGAAGACAAGGCCCGATACGAGGCAGCCCCCGCCGGTCCCGAGAGCCAGCGGTGCGCCGCCGAGGCGCACCGAGAGCTGCCCGATGAGGGAGCCGGCCGCGATGCCCAGCCCCAGGTAGATGAAGTCGGTGGCGTCGTTGCGGGCGATGGTGCCGATCTTCGCCACCAGCTTGGCGAGTCCGGAACGGCCACCGACGAGCGTGACGACGTCACCGCGGGCCAGTACCGTCTCGGGGCTCGCCGGCAGCCGCTGGTCGCCGCGCACCACCTCGGTGACGTACACGCCGTTCGCTGCGAACTCCGGGTGCTCCCTCTGGATGTCGCGGATGCTGCGGCCGACGGCTGAGGCGTCGGTGACGGCCATCTGGGCGGAGGCCAGCGGGGTGTCCACCCCGGGGATCCCGGGGGTCTCCGGTCCGATGACCCGGGCCGCCTCGACCATTTTCGCGCGCCGGCCCACCACGAGGATGAGGTCGGAGAGGACGAGTTCGAGGGCGGGATCCGGGGTCAGGTCCTTCGACCCCCGCCGGACGGCCTCCACCGTGATCCTGCCGTCGAAGGACGCCTGGAGGTCCTCCACGGTGCGGCCGTCGGCCCGGGTGACGAGGAAGGTCCGGCCGACGAGCCCGGGCAGGGCCTCCCGCTCGTCGTTCTGCAGCCCGGCCGCGCCGCCCCGCATCCGCTCCCACAGCTCGCGGCAGGCCGTGCGCAGGTCGATCCGGAGCAGCATGGGCATGATCTGGCTGGTGTAGATCACGATGGTGATGAGGCCGAAGAGGTAGCAGACGGTGTACGCCGTGGCCACGTGCCCCTGATAGGAGCTGACCTGATCGGCCGACAGGCCGGGGAGCTTTCCGATGGCCTCGGTGGCCGTGCCGACCACGGCCGACTCGGTGGCCGCGCCCGCGAGGATGCCGGAGGCCGTGCCCACGTCCAGGTCGAACCACTCGGCCAGCACCCAGGCCAGGCCCAGCACGGAGGTCAGTTCCACCAGACTGAGGGTCAGGAAGCGCAGGCTGCCCCGGTTGAGGTTGGCGAAGAACTGCGGCCCGGCGAGGTAGCCGAGGGCGAAGATGAACAGGGCGAAGAAGACCGTCTTGACGTCGGCGTCGATCTCGACGCCGGTCCAGGCGCCGAACAGCAGCGAGACGATGAGGGTGCCGCAGATCCCGCCGAGGGCGATCGGCCCGCCCTTGGCCTTCCCGACGAGGTACCCCAGCGCGAGGCACAGGAAGAGCACGAGCTCGGGGTGGTCACGCAGGACGCCCAACGGGAGTCACCCCGCCCCGGAACGGAACGGGCCGCGGCCGTGCGGCATCCACCGCCGGACCGCCGGTCCCGCACAAGTGATCAGAGCTCACCCTCGACCTCTCCGCTGACGGCCCCGTGCAGCAGACGAAGGGGCCACGAGGGAGTTTTATAGCCGAATTGCGACAAATCTCGCAGCCGAGGGGTACCGGCCGCACGGGTGATCGCCGGGCCTCCGCCCACTCGAAGGCGCAAGTCGAAGGGCGGGTGTGACGGCCGTTCGGGGTGCTCATGCCGGTCAGGGGCGGCAGTCCGTGCAGTAGACCATCCGTCGCCCCGCACCCCGGCGCGACCGATGCACGGGGGCTGCAGAGCGGGTGCTGCCCAGGGCCGGAGGTCCTGGTACTTCAGCCGCGCCGGTATCTGGCTGCCATCGTGTGGAATACCCTTTTCGGTTCCCAGCGCCTCTCGTCGAGCATCCTGACGACGCCGTAGGAGCCGAGGTCCTGCTCCCCGGGCCTGCTGTAACCGGCGAAGGTGAACCAGAGCGCGGTGTCCACGCCTTCGTCCTCGAAGATGTCCAGCAATTCGGTGAGGTAGCGCACCTGCTCGTCCTCGTCCGGGACCGCGCCGTGCGGCACCTGCCAGGCCATGCCACCGCGTTCTCCCGCGCCCTGGTACGCACAGGTGCCGTACTCGGTCACCGCGACGGGCTTGCCGTGGGCGAGGTGCCTGCGCAGCTCGTCACGGAAGCCGTCGGCGTTGTAGGCGGCCCGGTAGGCATCGATGCCGACGAGGTCGAACGCACCCCAGTCGACGAACTCCCAGGGAGCCGAGGCGTAGGTGACCCGCCCGCGGAAGCGCGTACGGACGGTTGCGGCGATCTGGGAGAGGAAGTCGTTGAGGCGTTCTTGCACCGGTCCGAGGGAGGACCACCACTCCATGTCGGCGGCAGCCATGGCCCGCATACGGTCGCCGTAGGTGTCGCCCGGGAGGAAACCGCCGCAGAACGCACTGATCTCGCAGCCGGCGACGAACACCACATCGGCGCCGGCCTCCCGTACGGTTTCGGCCCGAGCGGCGCAGTCGGCGAAGAACGGGAGCAACTGGTCGCGGGGAAGGTCCACGGGAAAGGGGGCGAACCAGACCTCGAGGCCGGCGTCTGCAGCATGCCTTGCAGCGATGCTCAACCGTTCAGGCTCTCGTCCCGAGATGCGAACGGCGTCGCAGTGGAGATCTCCGGCGATCACCGCCATGTCGTGCCGGACCGTCTCAGGGGTGAAGTTCTTGCGGGAGAGTTCTTCCCCCGGGAGGAATCCCGTGTCGTAGTTGATGCCCCGTGCGCGCATGCCCGTGTCCCTCCACTGCCGTTGCCGTGTACGAGCAAGTCAAAGCCGCGCTCGGGGTTCTTGGCCAGAGGGGCTCGACCGGTGCACGCCCGACGGCGAGGACGCGGTCGGCTTCCTTCTGGCCCGGGGTGAGCTTGTGCGTGCGGCTGGCGCCGGAGCCGGAGACGATCACGGCGTCGCGAATGCCGTCGTCCAGGCCGCGGAAGCCGAGGTCGGCCAACGCGCCCCGAGCCCGGCGGCGCGCAGGTGGGCCGGGATGTGGTCGTGGCGGGCGGCTGCGTGCCCGTGGGTGGGGCCGGGGCCGGGCGGCGGATGTCCGACCAGCGCCGTCACCAGGCCCGCCCCGAGCAGCACGAGCGGCCAGGCCGTCCACGGCGTCCCGTCCGCCCGGTTCCGCAACAGCACGCCCGCGCACTCAAGGACCGGTGCAACGGCGATCGGCAGGTGCCGTGCAGGGCATACGAGATCATGGGCGCGGACCGATCGGGGAGGACAGAGGGGGGAGAGGAATCATGGTGGCGTTCCACGCATCCGCGCTGGACGGAGTGGCCCGAAATCCGGCGCTGCCCACGCCGCTGCTGCTGCGCCTGCTCGCCTTCGGGGCGGACGGTGACCGTCCGCCGCGTGACGTTCTTCACCGGGCCGGACTCCCCGAGCCGGCCGTCGCGCTGATCCTGGCCCACCCCAACCCGGGGGCCCGGATCGATTTCGCCATGAGTGCCAGGGCGGAGCCTGCACAGCGGGCTCGGCTCGCGGACGATCCTTCTCCCAAGGTGCGGGCAGCTCTCGCATATGGACCCGAGGTGCACGATCCGCGCGCAGAGGTCGCGCCGCTCCCGGATGCCGTGTGCGCCCGCCTGCTCGACGACCCCGATCATTCCGTACGCGCGGCCCTGCTGGAGTCGCCCCGTCTGGCGCCATCGTTCGTGGCATCGATGGCCACCCACCACCGTGCGGCAGCGCGCCGGGAAGCGGTGCGTGCATGGGAGGCCCTGTCGGCGGGCGAGCGGTCGGCCCTGCTGGCCGACCCCGACCCCGAGGTGCGGCGGGCCGCCCAGCTCCAGGAGTGCCGGCGGGACGCCCGCGTGACCGCCGAACTCCTCCGCGACCCGAAGTCCGCCGCCGAGGCGCTGCGCCGCGGACTCCTTGACCGTGCCGACGCCGAGCGGTGCGTCGCCGAGCGGACGCACCTGACCTGCCTCGCCGAGAACCCGTCGCTGCCCGCCGACCTCGTAGAGCGGCTCGCCGTGGACCCCGACGAGGCCGTACGGCTCGCTGTCTCCCTTCGGCCCGAGCTGGACGAGGCGCGGCGCATGGCCATCGACTTCACGGCCGGGGACCTCGACAGGGGCGACGGCGTGCGGTGGGTACGGGACGGGCTCGCCGACCCCGAGGTCATGCGCCGGGCCGCGGCCTCGGCTCACCCGCTGCTCCAGCGCGCCGCCGCCCGAAGCCCCCACCTGCCGCCTGACCTGCTGCGCCTGCTCGCACGCGTCGAGGACCCGGTGGTGGAGAACCTCCTGGGCATGCACCACCCCGACACTCCGGAGGAGGTCCTGATGCGGGTGTTTGCGCGGCTGGGTGGGACGTTCTCCGCCTGGATGGCGGAGACGCACCCTCGGTTCCCCCGCGAGGGCCTGGCCACCCGCTACGCGAACCACCCCGACGGGAACCACCGCCGGCTGGCCGTACGGGATCCGGCCGCCACGCCGGAGCTGATCGAACGGCTCAGCCACGACCCCGTCGTCTGGACCCGTCAGGCGGCGGTCCGCGACCCGCGCCTCCCGTTCCACCGGCTCCGCGAGGCCCTGCTCGTCCCCGAACTGGCATCCAGCGCAGGCGCCAACCCGGCGCTTCCCGAGGAGGAGATGGCCGCCGTCCTGGACCGGGCCGGCGTTCCCGCCTGACCGCCGGACGGAACCGACTTGCTCGCACCCCAGGGTAAAGGCTGCGCTCCCTCGACCAGCGGTGGGTATCCGGGTCCGCAGGTGTCGGGTGGCACGGCGCGGGACCGGCGCAGGGCCGGGGTGCCCTGACGGATCTCCTCCCGTTCTTCGTCGGTGAGGGCGTCGAGGTTGCTCTCGACCCTGCGGATCGAGCTCGGTGACCGCGGCCGGCCGTTCCCGGTCTCGAAGCAGGGTGTCCAGGTAGGCCCGCAGGTCCGGAAGGTGGCAGGGGTCGCTGCGGAAGTGATCACAGCCCAGGCATCGGAACCGGAACGGGCAGGCGTGTCCGCCGGCTTCGACGTTGTGCTGGGCTCGGCGCAGATCCCGAACGGTACGGCGACCTGCCCGATCCGCATCGGGTTGTGCTCGTTGGCCCACCCGGAACGCCGGTGGAAGCCCGAGGTCTGCAACTGACCCAGACCGCGCTGTCCGGCGTGCAGACCACACCGCGATGGGCACGACGGTATGAGTGGCCGCGTCACGGGGTACCCGTGGGAGGTGGGACGGGAACGGCTGACGTTCGACGGCTGGATCGCGGCCGTCGGGACGGGCTCGGGCACGCGCGTGGTCGTGGGCCACTGGCCCCGCTCGCCCTTCGGGCCGTTCAGCGACGTGATGCTGGAAGGCGCCGACGGCCGGCGTCTGCTGCTGGCGCCCACCGCCCGCACCACGCAGTACATCGCCGGCGTCTACCACTTCGACGAGGTCCGGACGACTCCCGTGCAGGTGCAGCACCGACGCGACAGCGTGTGGGACATCGCGGCAGGACCCCTGGAGCTCCGCTTTCGCCTCGGCCGCCCGGGCCCCCTCGGCCTGCTGCTGAGCGCCGTGCCCCGCCCCCTCGCCCGGCGACCGCTGTGGGCGGCCCTGACCGACGTGCCCGCGCGCGTGATGACCGGTGCACGGACCCGGGGCAGCTCGCGCCCTGGATACCGTCAGTGGTACGCGGCTGGCGGCCTGTGCCCGATCATCGCCGCCGACGCGTCCTTCGACGGCGCCGACCTCGGTCCCCTCGCACCCGTTTCTCCACCCGTCTGTTTCGGCTTCGGATCGGCCCCCAGGACGCCTGCACTGGTGCGGGTGGTCTCCACGGTCGAACACGCTGGTCCTGATGCGGACTGACCCAGAGCACGCCACGCTCGCCCACTGAGCGCGTGTACCTTCCAGACACCTCGGCGAGAACCAGCCACCAGCCTCCCGACACGGCACCCGGCCGCCACCATGAGCCCCCCACCGGACCGACCACTTGCCGCACGGCACACCGAAAGGAGCCGTGCACCGGATGAGCGACCCGTACGAGAGCCACAGCCGCAGCCTTCAAGGACGCGGAGGCGGCGGAGTGCGCGGAGGCGGAGGCGGAGCGGGCCGAGCCCGCGGCCCGGTACAAGGCCTCGATGATCGAGGCCCGGCCCCAGCAGGCCGAGGCACCGGCTACCGGCCGACGAGCTGGAGACTGCGCTCGACGTGGCGTGGGACGCCCAGTCCTGACCCCCCCGTATGACAGTGCGCGCCACCCCTACCTGACGGTGCGCCCACTGTCATATTGGGGTGGCTTGCCGGTTGGCGTCCTGCCTGAACTCGCTCAGTACGAGTTGTCGAGTTGGTCTACGAGGAATCGAAGCTCGCGAGCTCTGCGCCGGGACATGCTGTGTATCACGGCCTCCAGGAACTCCCGTGCTTCGAAGGGGCTGCCGCAGCATTCCCACACGCCGCAGCCGCCGTTCTCGTACTCACAACAGAGGTTGCGGTACGGGTCCCGTACGAACGCTCGCCACATCCCCACGGACTCAGCCGTGACGCCAGGCCACAGGTAGTTCCGGCTCCTCTCGACCCTGGCAACTTCGGCAAGAGCGGGCGGGGACAGCCCAGCGATAGGGGGTTGATGGGCAAGCCGGTGCTGCGGCCACTGCTCGGCGCGGACACGCCCGGGCCGTCTACGCGGCATGGGCCTTTCTGTAGGACGTCATGGGGTGATCCTGCCAGAGACGGTTGCGCCGTGGCACCTGACTTGCAGCTCAGTCCGTCCGTCGTGGCGGTTGACGGTCCGCCGGTGCTTCGATCCGCGTGGCCTGCCGGGGCATGGCCGCCTTGTTTCGGTGCACGGGCTGGCGCGCCTGTCTTCGCCCGCAGGTTCCTGAACCCGCGACGGACTCGGGCAGGGTGAGCCTGCTCGGTTCAGCCGGCCGCTCCCAGGGCCGGAGGAGATTGCGCGAGAGCGGGCGGCCCAGGCGGAGCTGAGCGCGTGCGGCAAGGACGAGCCATGTCCAGCGGTCGGCGGCCTGCGAGTCCCGCAGATGAGGCCGGGTCCAGCCGAGCGTCTGCTTGAGGGGTACCGCACCGGCTCGCTCCGGTCGGGTGGGGAGCAGTGCGCGGCGGCTCGCCTGCCGGCGCCGCCTACGGCCGCAGCTGGGCCGCGAGTGCCTCGGCGACCTTCCTGAGCGACTCACCGGCCAGGGCCGGGTCCGCCTTGGTGACGGTCGAGCCCTGGGAGACCACGAGCGCCAAGTCGCCCTTGCCCGCCACCGCCACCCGTGCGACGGCGGCCGTGCCCCGGCCCGGGGTGACCCTGGTCTGGCCGATCGCGGGCTCGTCCTTGGAGAACGCCATGACCTCGTCAGCGCTGAGGTTGCCGAGGGCGGCGATCTGCGGCAGCGCCAGGTTCACCGCCACCTCGCCCTCGGACACGGCCACGAGGTCGATCTCCATCGGGGCTTGCGAGGCCGTGAAGTTGCAGACGACGGACGCGTTCGGCGGGACGGCGGGGATGGAGGGGAGCCCGGACGGCGTGGGCTGCCCGCTGGGCCAGGCCTGGGCCGGGCGGCCCGGGTCGACGGTCCCCTCAACCGCGGGGTCGCCACCGGACGCCGCCGGGGTGACGGTCCGTTCGGCACCGGCCGCCTTCAGCGCCGCCGCCGGGTCGAGGCCGAACGGGCAGGCCGACGTACTCGTCAGCTGCTTCGCCGTCGAGGCGACCCGGTCGTAGGACAGCTTCCCACCGCCCGACGCAGCCCCGCCGGAACTCCCGGACGAGGAACAGGCACTCCCGGCAAGGGCGATCCCGACCGCACCGGCCAAGGCGAGGATGCGGCGGAACGTGGCTGCTGTGCGCTCAGCTGTCATCCGGTCAGCCTAGTCCGGCAACCGCGTCCGCGTGATGGATGTGGTGTGGGGGCTCGTTGGTGCGTCCGTGTGCCGATGAGCTGACGGTTGAGCAGGTCGAGTCGAGGTCCGAGGGGATAGCCGGGTTCCATGCCCGCATCCGTACCCTATTGGCAGGTAAGCTGCCGATCATCCGTGAAGACGTGCTCGACATCCACATCGATGTACACCACCACGACTTCGGCCTGACCGGCGACTTCTCCTCGCGCGAGCGATTCAACGACCGCCTGACCGCGTACTCCTTTCGCCCGGGATGGTCCGCCGTGATCGGGTACGACGAGGACCATCAGCCCGTAGGATTCTGCTCCGGCGTTGCACTCGCCGCAGACACCGGCTGGTGGTCATCGATGAAGAACCCCCTGCCCCATGCGTCCACCGCTGAGGACGGCCGACGGACGGTAGCGCTGAGCGAGATCGTGATGCGCAAGCCTGGCGCGGCACCAGCGTCGCCTGGCAACTCCACGAAGCATGGCTGCCGCAGCACCAGGAGGAGCGAGCAACCCGCCTGGTCAGCCCAGCGGTTGGCGACGGCTCTGTTCGGGCCGTCTACGAACCATGGGGCTACACGAAAGCCGGCGACCAACAGCCGTTCCCGGACTCCCCGGTCTACGCCACCATGCTGCGGGCCGTTCACCAGTAGAGTCGATCGGGGGGCACACGGACGTGGCCCGCCAACTGAGACGGAACACCCGCGCGTAGGCGTGGAGAACCGCACGCGTACCGGACGTTGACATCGTCGCGGATTTTGGACGAGCCGGAGATGGACCTCGATGAGGTCGGCGACATCGTCCCCAGGTTGGCCTCCCTGATCTCGGCGGGAGTGGGCACCGTGCCGCCCGGCCATGTCGTTGCACACGGCAGGTAGCCGAAGAACCACGTCCACCCGGTAGGCCGTGCATGTGAGCCCTCCAGCGCCCCTGTGGCTTTGAGTCGCTCGCTCTGCACCAGTTCCTCGTGCTCTTTGCCTCGCCTGCCGGCCGGGCCCTCGCCGCCCGTGGAACGCGGGCGCGACTGGGCTGTACCGTGTTGAGGAAGCGGCTCCTGCCGGCTCGCCGAAACGCGATTCTGCAAGTGAACTCAAATCAACTGAACGAAACCGGCCACGTCCGCTGACATACCACCAGCTCAGCAAGCGTCGACCCCGCGCCCGCGGGGATGCTCCGAGGAGTGGGACGCGGCCCAACGGTTCGCGGACGTCGACCCCGCGCCCGCGGGGATGCTCCTGCTGCGGGCATTCCGCCACAGCGCCCCGCCGCGTCGACCCCGCGCCCGCGGGGATGCTCCTTCCTACCCGCCGCCAGGTGTCCGGCATGAACTGTCGCCCCCGCGCCCGCGGGGATGCTCCGGGCGGCGCGAGCCTGATTGGCCCTCAGAGAGGGTCGCCCCCGCGCCCGCGGGGATGCTCCGGACGGGTGGATCTGGAGGCCCTGCGGGCGGAGGTCGCCCCCGCGCCCGCGGGGATGCTCCCCCGGGGGCTTGGGCCGACGGGCCCGGTAGGCCGTCGCCCCCGCGCCCGCGGGGATGCTCCCGGTCCTAAAGACGTACAACCCCCTGTCGCTCCGTCGCCCCGCGCCCGCGGGGATGCTCCGGACGAGGCCGAGACCGCGATCGTCGGTCTCGGGTCGCCCCCGCGCCCGCGGGGATGCTCCGCCGGATCCGGACATCTCCATGGCCGACTTCCGGTCGCCCCCGCGCCCGCGGGGATGCTCCGCCGGATCCGGACATCTCCATGGCCGACTTCCGGTCGCCCCCGCGCCCGCGGGGATGCTCCGAGGTGCTCGGGCTCGCGCGCGGTGTCGCGCATGTCGCCCCCGCGCCCGCGGGGATGCTCCGCGGACATCACCGCGATCCACGAGAACTTCTGCGTCGACCCCGCGCCCGCGGGGATGCTCCGGCCATCAGGGCCGCCGTCGCGGATGCTGAACGGTCGACCCCGCGCCCGCGGGGATGCTCCGATCGAGATGCGGGACGCCGGGGACAACATCCTGTCGACCCCGCGCCCGCGGGGATGCTCCCCGAGGCGATGCGGTCACGACCAGGGTCACGATGTCGACCCCGCGCCCGCGGGGATGCTCCGGTCAGTACGTGGCGACGATCGCGGAGTTCACGGTCGACCCCGCGCCCGCGGGGATGCTCCGGCCACGTTGTTGTCGGTGTTGGGCGTGGCGTTGTCGACCCCGCGCCCGCGGGATGCTCCCGCGTCGTAGACGATGCGGCGGGCCTGGTCCTCGTCGACCCCGCGCCCGCGGGGATGCTCCCTTCAGCAGACCCTTGCGCACGGTGAAGTCACCGTCGACCCCGCGCCCGCGGGGATGCTCCGCCCAAATCAGAGGACGACACCTCTAATTCGTTAGTAATTAGAGGTCCTGGATCTCTGATGGGCCCGGGGCGGCGTTGTCCAGCCCGGGGCAGGACGTGTGTGGTCCGGTCGGTGCCGTGGTGACCCCTACGACACCTCCGACCGTCGAGGTCTGTTGAAAGACTGGTGGCGCTGGGCGCCGGCCGGTCCTCGCACGTTCTGCCCCCACGGGCCCGTCGGGTTCGGGATCCTCGATGGATGAGCTGCCGCACGGTGACGCGTTTCTCCTCACGAGCTTCGAGCTCTGGACACGGCGTGCGCCCGTGCGGTCTGGCGGTGCCGCGCACGGCTGATGAGGTGGCGGACCTTGGAGCCCTGGAATTAGTGCGCCGTGCGGCCCCGCGTGTTCGCCTTCGAGAACGGCACCGGAGAAGGGGCGGGATCCATGGACGTGTTCTGCGGGATCGACTGGGCGGAGGGACACCACGACGTCGCGCTCGTCGACGGCACCGGCAAGCTGCTGGCCAAGTGCCGCATCGGCGATGACCTGGACGGCTACCGTCTGCTGCTGGACCTCCTGGCCGAGCACGGCGACACCGCCGAGGCGCCGATCCCGGTGGCGATCGAGACCAGCCGCGGCTTGCTGGTCGCCACGCTGAGGCAGGGTCCCCGGAAGATCTACGCGGTCAACCCGATGGCGGCCTCCCGCTACCGCGACCGGCACGGAGTCAGCCGCAAGAAATCCGATCCCGGCGACGCGCTCGTGCTCGCCAACATCATCCGCACCGACGCGCCGGTGCACCGCCCACTGCCCGCCGACACCGACCTGGCCCAGGCCGTCGCAGTCCTGGCCCGAGCCCAGCAGGACGCGGTCTGGAACCGGCAGCAGGTCGCCAACCAGCTGCGGTCCCTGCTCAGGGAGTACTTCCCGGCGATGATCGAGGCGTTCAGGGACAAGCCAGGAACCCTGACCCGCCCCGATGCCCGCCGCATCCTGGCCGTCGCACCCACACCTGCTCTGGCCGCCAAGCTGCAGATGTGGAAGCTGACCGCCATGCTCCGGCGAGCCGGCCGTCGCCGGGGCATTGAGGCGGACGCCGAGCGGATCCAGCAGCTCTTCCGTGAGGAAGCCCCTCGGCAGCTGCCTCTCGTCGAGGACGCCATGGGCAGGCAGGCACGGGCCCTGCTGCTGCAGCTGGACGCGGCCTGCGAGGCGGTCGATGACCTGGCGCGGGCCACCGAGGAGGCCTTTCGCGCGCATCCGGACGCGGCGATCATGCTGAGCTTTCCCGGGGTTGGCCCCCAAGTTGGTGCCCGCATCTTGGGTGAGATCGGTGACGACCGGACCCGGTTCGCCACGGCTGGAGGGCTGAAGGCGTACGCCGGCTCAGCTCCGATCACGCGAGGCTTCCGGCAAGCGCCGCTATGTCGGCCGCCGGTTCGTGAAGAACAACCGGCTCAACCATGTCAGTCACCTGTGGGCCTTCGCCTCCCTGAGTGGTTCAACCGGCGCGGACGCCCAGTACCGGCGTCGCCGGGCAGGAGGGGACTGACATATGCAGGCGCTGCGGCACCTGTTCAACCGGATGCTCGGCCAGCTCCACCACTGCCTTCTGACACGGACCCCGTTCGATGAAGCGATCGCGTTCCCCTCAGAGCCCCAGGCAGCGGCGACGGCTACGGCGTGAACCTGACGGCCCTGTCTCTCCACTGCCGCCCGGCGGGCGGCAGGATGTGCGAATGGCGAAGAGCGAGATAGAACTGCTGACCCTCCTGCGCGAGCTTGACGACCCGGAGCGGCTGGAACAGCCGCTGCACTATGACCGCACGGCCACCGGCCTCAAGTTCGGCGGGCTGGTGCGCCGGCTCGAAGCAGACTTTGGGGTCCTGTGCGAGTCGGAGCGGGACACCCAGGACTCAAGTGAGTACGGGCGGGTCCGCGTGCCCGCGGATGCGACGGTCTGCGGGACGCGGATCGTGGTCTGCGTGAGTAAGTTCGGATCTCTTGCCGAGGTCTGCGCGGACAATCCGGGGGCTTTCCTCAGCACGGACGAAGCCCACGAGGAGGGGGCGCTGGACCTCGCCGACCTCGCCACCGTGGAGCGGGCGCTGGCTGATCTCGGCTACGTGAGCATCCCCGAAGAACTGCTGGAGAGCGACTACGACGGCCCGAGCGCGCTGGAGCACTTCGCAGCACGACCCACCTGGTGGACACGGTTCTTCGGCCTCTGGTGATCCACCTGCCCGGCGGCCACCGTCAGCCGCCTCCCGCGTGCTGGCGGGGCCCAGGGACGGACCCTCGGAGAGATCCGAAGTGGGGCCCAACACCCCACGGCTTGACGGTTTAGCTGCATGAGGTGTCTTTCTGCGGGTCGACCCCGCGCCCGCGGGGATGCTCCCCTCTACGACTCCCGGCCGGACGCGGTCCGGCAGTCGACCCCGCGCCCGCGGGGATGCTCCTCGGGTTGTCCCCGGGCAACGTCTGAGCCTGGCGTCGACCCCGCGCCCGCGGGGATGCTCCGTCCAGCGGCCCGTACTGGCCGGGGTAGGCGTGTCGACCCCGCGCCTGCGGGGATGCTGCGGTGCGGGCCAGCAGGCGAAGGTCGGCCGGCTGGTCGACCCCGCGCCCGCGGGGATGCTCCGCGGGGTGCGGCCACCTCGCCGGCCGAGGACGCGTCGTCCCCGCGCCCGCGGGGATGCTCCGGACATCGCGCGCGGCGCCAACGTCGTGCTCGGGTCGACCTGGCGCCCGCGGGGATGCTCCGCCGCCGGCGGACTCGGTGGCGGCCGACCTGGAGTCGACCCCGCGCCCGCGGGGATGCTCGGCACGGTCGGGCCTACTCCGCCGTGGCTGTGTTGGTGAGTTACGGGTTCTGGCACAAGATCTTGGGGTGCCGGCGCGGAGAGTCATCGTGGTGTTCGAGGACGCGGGAGGGGTCTGAGCCTCGGATCCGTACCTGCTGATCTGCCTCACGAACTCTGGCAGTGATCAGGTGATGGCGATGTCTCGGGCATGGACCCGTGCTGGGTCAAGGTGGAGTTCGTACGCGGTGTAGCACTCGCTGGTCTCTGTCCCCACCGCAGCGCCGCAAGGGCACAGTCGATTCAGCCCACCCTGGCCATGCAGCCCGCAGCAGCCTCCGTGGTCCCCTTCGAGGTCGGGCAGCAGGTCCGGCGCGTCGTTGGGGTGGAGAACGATCGTGTTTCGGGGGCCTGCGGACGTGAGAAACCCGTCTCCGTCGGGATCCGCAACAGCCGGACCTCCGGGAAATACTGCGACGCATTCGTCCGTGCGAAGAAACGGGGCGCCCCATGGCTCGGGCTCCACAGCATAGAACCCCTGGTCCATGGTGGCCGGGGTCCGGTGATACCCGTCGGGTCCCGTCCGTCCGTCGAACTCGGGCCTGACCAGCGTCCCGGAGATCTGCACGCCCCTGGTCAGAGGCTGGGCGCAGGCGGCACACACGAAAATGATCACAGCACGTTCTAGCCCGCCGAACCTGCATCAGCAAGAGTACTGCGGGGCTGCTGGAGTAGGATCATCGTCCGGAGCAGGTGGCATCCAGCGCGACCGTGGAGCTGCCTCTTGATCTTCTTGATGTGGTTCAAGGCGTCTTCGATGCTGCCGGAGCTCCAGTCAGGGTGAGTCCGGCTGTCGCGGCGTCGCGGTCCCGGAGCCGGTGAAGTGCAAAGCCGGTGAGCCCGGGCAGCTGGCTGGTATCTACCGCGTCAATCCAGGCAGGGAGCCCCGGCCCCGAGCGGCCCGTGAGTATCTCCCCCGAAGGTGCGGACATGCCCGGCCGCCGTGTCCAGTTCAGGCCAGCGGGTCAGGACGTCTTTGAAAGACGGCATGCTTCTCTTCTGTGAGGGCCGTGGGGGTGCCGGGTGACCCAGCCGGTCGCCTGCCGCACCGACGGCGGCCGGGGGGGGCGTGCTGGCCGGAGCCCGGCGCAGGGTAGCGATGTGGGCGCGAACCATCTGGTAGGTGTCGGGCCGCGTTGGCCGGCAATCAGTTCGCCGTGGAGTCGGGTGGCGCTGGTGCATCCCTTGGTGAATCGGCGTTCGAGGTAGGGCTTGTAGGGGTCCGGTCTGGTGGGCCGGGGGCGGTTCTCGCCGAAGGTGTTCTGCCAGCGGGCGGCGTTCGCGCATCAGAGGACGGTGTTGAGGCTCCAGCCCAGGTGCCGTGCGATCGCCCAGCGCGAATGGCCTTGGGCGAGCAGCTCGTGGTCCAAGGCATGTGCTGCCTTCTTCCGTTGGGCCCGTCGGCCGCGGGGTGTCGAGTCGGTCTGCGTCCGACCAGGGTTGGGATGGCTCGCGCCTGGCAGCGTGCCGGTGGGCGACGGGTTGCGTTCGCAGGCACTCGCGGTGGGCGGCCACACAGGTCACCATCTGGGCCCGCCGCCAGGCCAGAACCGAGCCGGCGCCTCTGCGGATGACCTGCAGCAGCCGTCTGCCCTCGTCGTCGATCTGGCGGGCCGGCACGCGTTCAGCCCCGCGGTCATTCTGACCACCCGGTGCTGCCCAGCGCAGCAACCGGGGGACACCTCAAGACGGGGCAAACGTTGCCTGATGCGGCACTGGGATCCTGGGCACGATCTCATCGAAGCCGGACGGGTGGAGGTTGCTGAAGGCTCCCGGCATTGAGCCGGATGGCGGGGCTTCGTCGTTCCCCGGATCAGCCGAGGTGTTCCGCCACTCCAGCGGCGACATGGTCAGCGCGGCCTCGGCCAGTTCCCGGGCGGACGCTGTCTTGAGGCTGTTCAAGGAAGTGTCGATCCAGTCCTGCACCAGCGTGTTGCCCTGTGCCCGGTACTCCACCGCCTGTACCAGGCACTCCAGCTTGTCCGCGTCCTTGGCCACGATCGCTTCGGGGCTGTCGCCCGCTTCGTAGGCCTCGACCACCCGCTGTACGCCGGCCTTCACTGCCGGGTGCGCACGCGTCACCTGATCCGCCGTGACGGTCTCGTTCGCCGCGGCTTGGATGTAGCCCGGCGGCCGATGTGCGGGATGCCTCCGATCCGCGTCTCTTGCGTGTCGTGGAAGAGGCACATCAAGGCGACCTTGGCGGGATCCACGCCCTCCATCAGGGCCAGCACGGCGCCGATGATGCCGACGCGGAAGCTGTGATCAGCGATCGACTCGGGGTTGGTGTTCCCGGTGAACCACCAGCCCGTCCGCTTCGCCTGCTTCATCACGCCCATCTCGAAGAGGAACGCAGCCGTGCCCTTCGCCGTGTCGTCCGCCATGGGATGCTTTTCCGGTTTTAGGTCTGATCACGAAGAACGTAATGCACGCTGGTGAGTTCTCGCCAGGATCTTTCGGAGATACCGCCCCCGTCCAGCAGCCGCTCGGTACGCTCGCCCAGGTCCCGCACCAGCGGGCCGGACACCTGGGGCAGCGACAGATGAGCGGCCAGCAGGGCCCACAACGTGTGGGCGTACAGGTGGACGTACCCGGGGGCGTGATGCAGGCAGTACGTCAGCCCCCGCAGCAGGGTGACGGGATCCCAGCCGTGAGCGCTCCCCTCCGCTGCGACTGGCGGCTGGGTATCCCAAGGCCGGTCCAACTGCCCCCACCGATTATCTACCCCAGGCGAGCCTGGGCTGTATCTTGCCGTGGAAGGTGTTCCCGTCGGCTACTCGCGCAACGCGGTCCTGGAAGTGCACTCGAATGCAACTGAATGAAAACGGCACCGTCCGCTGACATACCACCAGCTCAGCAAGTGTCGACCCCGCGCCCGCGGGGATGTTCCGCCGGAGACGTCCGCGTTGACCTGCACCGTCACGTCGACCCCGCGCCCGCGGGGATGTTCCGGACTTCCCGGTGGGTGTGCCCGGCCAGTCCGAGTCGACCCCGCGCCCGCGGGGATGTTCCGTCGACCGGTCCGTTCACGCCCCCGGCCGCGGTGTCGACCCCGCGCCCGCGGGGATGTTCCGATCGACGAGATCGACGAGCTGGACGCCGAGGGGTCGACCCCGCGCCCGCGGGGATGTTCCGCGCGGGTCGTCGTCGGGGATGGTCTCGCCGCGGTCGACCCCGCGCCCGCGGGGATGTTCCGGCGCGCAGCCAGTCCTCCCACGCCTCCAGGTCGTCGACCCCGCGCCCGCGGGGATGTTCCCCCGACCAGCCGGTCGTCCTGGTCGTGGGCGAGGTCGACCCCGCGCCCGCGGGGATGTTCCGCCCGCCAGCTGGTCGAGCGCGCCTGCCCGGACGTCGACCCCGCGCCCGCGGGGATGTTCCCGTTGAGCCCCGGAGCCTTCCCGCCCACAGGCAGTCGACCCCGCGCCCGCGGGGATGTTCCGACGACGTCGACACCGCCCTCGGCACCGAGCACGTCGACCCCGCGCCCGCGGGGATGTTCCCTGCTCGCCCGCATCCGGCCGCAGGGCCGGCTCGTCGACCCCGCGCCCGCGGGGATGTTCCGCCGGGTGAGTGCGCGGAACCCGTGGATGAGGAGTCGACCCCGCGCCCGCGGGGATGTTCCTTCTGTTTCGGGTCGATGACGGTTACCAGCCACGTCGACCCCGCGCCCGCGGGGATGTTCCGCGGGGGCCTGCGCCGGGAGGGTTCCCGGCTCGGTCGACCCCGCGCCCGCGGGGATGTTCCGTGGGAGAGGCTGTCCACGAACACGGTCGGGTAGTCGACCCCGCGCCCGCGGGGATGTTCCGGCGACCGTGACGTCTCCGGGGTGGCCGCCCCGGGTCGACCCCGCGCCCGCGGGGATGTTCCGTCCTCCGAGTGGGACTGCCAGTCCCCGTCGTCGTCGACCCCGCGCCCGCGGGGATGTTCCGTCGAGGGCCCGGTTCGTCCAGAGCATCGCGGAGTCGACCCCGCGCCCGCGGGGATGTTCCGACGGGGCTCCCTACGACACAGATCGTCGTCACGTCGACCCCGCGCCCGCGGGGATGTTCCCGTGTCTTCTGCCGCCCGTATCAGCGATACCTGGTCGACCCCGCGCCCGCGGGGATGTTCCGGGCCATGGCCCGCAGGATCCTGACTGACGACCGTCGACCCCGCGGCCGCGGGGATGTTCCGCGACGAGGACGCGGCGGATGTTCCAGGACAGGGTCGACCCCGCGCCCGCGGGGATGTTCCGCCGATCTCCTCGGGGTCGGTGATCAGGCTGGTGTCGACCCCGCGCCCGCGGGCCCGCGGGGATGTTCCGGCCACGGGATCAGCGCTTGCGGGCGCGGGAAGGCCGACCCTGCACTCGCGGGGATGCTCCTTCACGGAACGAGGGCAGTTCGTCATTGACGAGGTCGACCCCGCATTCCTGGGGATGCTCTGGCGTATGCCGCCGCCATCGTTCCACCGATCAGTCGACCCCGCGCCCGCGGGGATGCCCCGTCGGCGACGAGGCGGTGCGTGCCGAAGGGCTGGTGGACCCCGCACCCATGGGGATGCTCCGCAACGAGCCGCAGCCCAGGAGGCGCGGCAGCCGTCGACCCCGCGCCTGCGGGGATGCTCAGCCGTTCAAGACCGAAGACCGCGTCTTTGTCCTATCGACCCTGCGCCCGCGGCTCCGGCGTCCGCCGCCTTGCCGCGTACACCTTGCTCGTCGCCCCCAGCGACGCTCCGTTTTGGGTGGGGGCAGGCTGTGGATGGCCACCGTCGGTGGCCGCGTCGAGAGCCCACGGAAGGGCCGGGACCGGGACGTTCCGTGAGCCCGTGGGTGTGTTTCAGCTGGTGGGAGGCGTTGTCAGTGGGGCCTTCTACCGTGGTGGGTCTTCGGGCGTGCGGTGGTGGGAGGTCTGGTGGATTTACGACAGTTGTCTGCGCGGTATGAGCCTGCTGTGGTGGGGGCGTTGACGGTGTTGTGGGGGAAGTCGCGCGAGCGGGCAGGGGGTTCCACGAGCCTGCTGATGGCGCATCTGCTGGACACGGCTGCGGTTGCCGAGTTGCTGTGGGACGAGCTTCTGGCTGCTTCGACGCGGTCGGCTTTGGATGAGGTTGCCGGGGGGCCGGGGCGCGGCCGGCGGTTGTTCGCGTGGCTGTGCGGGGTGCATGACTGTGGGAAGGCGACGCCGGTGCACCAGCGGCTGTGGCCCGAGGGTGCCGAGGCGGTACGCGGGTCAGGGCTGAGCTGGGTGGAGTCGGCGGCGGTGGCGGGGGCGAAGAGCAAGCGGCGGTGGCGTCATGACTGGGCCGGCGGGCTGGTGGTGCGTGAGCTGCTGAGCGCGGCGGGCTGGGGCCCGGGGCACGTGGACTGGGTGTGGCCGTTGGTGGCGGGGCATCACGGGGCGTTCCCGTCGTTGCGGGATGTGCAGGAGCCCACGCCGGCCAAGGGGCAGCTGCGGGGGCGGGGGGTTTGGCGGCGGGTTCAGGAAGCGGTGGTGGACGCGTTCACGCGGGAGCTCGGGTTCGGGGACCTGGGTGAGGTGGCGCCGGCGGTGGTTCCGTCGCGGGCGCTGCAACTGCAGCTGAGTGGTCTCGTGGTGATGGCTGACTGGATTGCCAGTGACGAGCGCTTCTTCGTGGGCGTGGACGATCTGGAGAAGGTGAGTCTGGGCGCGTCGCGCGGTCGGGCGGTCAACGCGTGGGCGGCGCTGGGGCTGCAGCGCGGGTGGGGGTCTTTGGCGTTGCCGGGGCCGGAGGCGTTCTTGGACCGGTTCGGCTGTGCGCCGCGGCCGTCGCAGGCGATGGTGGTGGACGCGGCGCGCCGTATGGGCGGTCCGGGGCTGATGGTGATCGAGGCGCCGATGGGGGAGGGGAAGACGGAGGCCGCTCTCGCGGTGGCGGAGGTTCTGGCCGCGCGGTTCGGGGCGGATGGTGTCTTCGTGGGGATGCCGACCCAGGCGACCAGCGATCCGATGTTCACGCGCACACGGCGGTGGCTGGAGGCTCTTGATCCGGAACTCGCCTCCCGCGTGGTGCTGTTGCACGGCAAACGGGCGTTCAACAGCGAGTGGAGGGATCTCCTGGAGAACGCGGGCGCGTCCGCGGATGACGCGTTCCGGGGGGTCGACGAGTACGGGATGGACGACGACCCGTACGGCGTCGGGCCCGAGGGGTGTGGTGAGGCGGAGCGCCATGCGCCCGCGGAGTGGTTCCTGGGACCGAAACGCGGGCTGCTGGCGCCGTTCGTCGTGGGCACGGTGGATCAACTGCTGTATGCGGCGACGCGTACGCGGCACGTGATGCTGCGGATGGCCGGGCTGGCGGGAAAGGTCGTCGTGCTGGACGAGATCCATGCGTGCGACGTGTACATGAGCCAGTTCCTGCGGGAGGCGCTGTGGTGGCTGGGGCAGGCCGGGGTGCCGGTGGTGGCTCTCTCGGCGACGCTGGCGCCGGCCCAGCGGCAGGCCCTGTTCGAGGCGTACCTGGCAGGTGCTGCGTCGCGGGCGGAGCTCACGGTGTGCGTGCCGGCACCTGAGGGCTATCCGAGTGTGACGGCCGCGTGGCTGTCCGATGCGGGGGAGCCGCAGTTCCATGCCGATGCGACGGACAGCTGGCGCCAGGACCTCCCGGTGGTGGTCGGCGTACTGCCGGAGCCGCTGCCCGGCCCGCGTTCCTCACGCGAGGAACGGCTGCGGCTGCAGGCGGAGGCGGACACGGCCGTGGGCGATCTGCTGGCGGCAGAGCTCGCCGACGCAGGGACTGCGCTGGTCATCCGGAACTCGGTGGCGCGGGCACAGAGTCTCTACGAGGAGTTACGCGGGCGCTTCGGTGATGCCGAGGTGCGGCTGCTGCATGCACGCTTCACGGTGGCGCGGCGCGCGGACCTGACGCAGGAGTGCCTGCAACTGCTGGGGCCGCGGACGCCGCGGGTGCGGGACGCCCGGCTAATCCTGGTGGCGACCCAGCTGGCCGAGCAGTCCTTCGACGTCGATGCGGATCTGCTGGTCACGGATCTGGCCCCCGTCGACCTCCTGCTGCAGCGCATGGGGCGCCTGCACCGGCATGAGGGCACCTGGCGGCCGGAACGGCTGCGCGCGCCGAAGGCGTTCGTCACCGGCTTCGAGCCGCGCCAGGGCCGCGAGCCGGCGTTCGGCTACGCCGGCGAGCAGATCTACGGACGCCACCTGCTGCTGCGCACCGCTGCCGTGCTGCCCGCGGCCGGCGGATCCTGGTCGGTCCCCGGCGATGTTCCCCGGCTGGTGGAGAGCGTGTACGGGTCGGATGCCGGGCTCCTTCCCGAGGCGTGGCGGGAGGCGGGTGAGGCTGCCCGCCGGGAGCAGGAGGAAGGGGACCGTGCCCGCTCCGCAGTGGCCCGGAACTTCTTGCTCACGGGGCCTGGTGATCACGAGCGCCGGAGTCTGGCGGGTCTGCACTATGCGGGATCTGCGGGTGGTGACGAGGATGCGCTGCGGGCGGCGGTGCGTGACGGCGACGAGTCCGTGGAGGTCGTACTCGTGGTGCGTGCCGAGGGCGACGAAGTGTTCCGGACTCTGGCGGGACGGGCCTTGAGCGTCAACGGGGACGTGGCGCCGGAGGTCTTGGACGAGGTGGTGGGCTCGACGGTCCGGATGCCTCCCCGGCTAGCGCAGTCGGCACTGGAACTGAGGCCCTTGCCGGGTTGGCACGGGCACCCCTGGCTGCGGCGCAGCCGCGCCCTGGTCCTGGACGGCACCGGCAGAGCGCGCGTTGGGGACTTCGCCGTGTCCTACGACGCCGAGTTCGGCCTCCGGCAGCTGTAAGGCCGCGCAGCCGGCCCCGGCCCCGGCCCCGGCCCCGGCGGGCGGGGGTGGGCCGCCGGGCTGTGCCCGGCGGCCCGATACCCCGCGTGGCGCGGGGACGACGCGAGTCCCGGGCTGTGACGCAAACAAAAGAGGGGACCATCCCCGTCGGCGCGTACCGCATGGTGCGCACCGTCGGGGTCAACTCCCGGATTGTTGCACCTGGTTGTGGAGAACGCACGTGAGCGCCTCAACCCCGCTGCTAGCGTTAAACACAAGAGATTTCCCTCAAGGGGTACCGATGACTCATGGCTTCTCCCTGACCGATGATCCCTGGCTGCTCTTACCCTCGGCCACGGGCGGTCCGGCACACGAACACCCCCTGCGAACGGCGCTTCTTGAGGCGCACATGTTCGGCGATCTGGTGGTGGAGATCCCCACCCAGAAGGCGGCCGTCTTACGACAGGTCATGCTCCCGGTGATCGTCGCCGCGCTCGGCCGCCCGGCCGACGAGCGGGAGTGGACGGCCTGGCACGCCGCAGGCCGGTGGTCGCCGCAGCAGCGCCGGGAGCTGGACGAGTACCTCGACGCGTACCGGGACTTGTTCGACCTGTTCGATCCGGTGCAGCCCTTCGGTCAGATCGCCGGGCTGTCCACCGCGAAGGGCGAGACGAAGAACGCCGCCCTGATCGTTGCCACCTCGGCAACCGGCAACAACGTACCGTTGTTCGATTCGCGCACGGAGGGCGATGTCTTCTCGCTGACACCGGCGCAGGCCGTGCACTGGCTGCTGCACACCCACTGCTGGGACACCGCAGCCATCAAGACCGGAGCTGTGGGCGACCCGCAGGTGAAGGCGGGAAAAACCACCGGCAACCCCACGGGTCCGCTGGGTCAGATGGGCGTGACCCTGCTCGTCGGCCGGACCCTGTTCGAGACCCTGCTGCTGAACATCCCCGTCGGCGCGCCGCCGGCATCCACCGACCTGCCGCAGTGGAACAGGCGGGATCCCGCCCACCCCTTGTCGGCCGGCAGCCCCCGGTGGCAGACCCGCGCCCCCGAAGGGCTCCTGGACCTGTGGACCTGGCAGTCCCGCAGGATCCGGCTCTTCCCCGAAGCGACCGACGACGGCCCGCGCGTGACTCGGGTCCTGGTCGCGGCCGGGGACCGGATGCCCCACACCCCCGAAACCGAGCCGCACACCATGTGGCGCCTCGAGCCCACCGGTACCCGCACCTCGGCCAAAGCCAATGCCAAAGCCAATGCCAAAGCCGGCACCACGCTGCCGCGCCGTCCGCTGCGCCTCCAGCCCGGGAAGGCTGCCTGGCGGGGCCTCGACGCACTCCTGGCGCCCGAACGGCAGTCCCGGGAAGCCGGAGAGAAGACCAGCGGATTCGCCACGAGCAAGATCCTCGACCAGGCCGGCGGCCTCGTCGTCGAACTCGGCGAGACGTACCCGCTGCGGGTGGAACTCTCCGGCATCGCCTACGGCAACCAGTCGGCCGTCATCGAAGACGTCATGTTCGACACCCTGCCCCTGCCGCTGGCCGCACTCGACGCCGACAACAGCGATGTCCGCGCCGCGCTCCTCGAAGTCGCCGCACAGGCCGAGCAACTGGCCACGGCCGTCAACCACCTCTCCGCCGACCTGCGGCGCGCCCTGGGCACCGACCCGATCCCCTGGGACAAGGGCCAGCGCCCCGGCGAATGCGTCCTCCACGCCCTGGACCCGCTCGTACGGCGGCTCCTCGCCGGGATGAGGGGCGTGGACGACTTCGAACGCATCGAGGCCGGCCAGCTCGCCTGGGAACAACTGGCCTGGGCCCGCACCGAGGACATCGCCGACCGCCTACTGCAGGCCGTGCCCGTCGGCGCCTTCACCGGAAGAACCACCTCCCAAGGTGAAGGGAAACCGGAGCACACCCATCGCGCCTCGTCCGCCGAGGCGTCCTTCCGCAGACGCCGGGCGGAGATCCTCCACCGCGCCGACGCCCACCGGCGCGACAACACCGCCTCCGGCAACGGGTAGACGGCCGCGCCGCCTTGCCCTCCCCGGCCGCACGCCCTGCGGCGGAGGGGACCATGAGCGCCGCCTCCTCACCCTCCTCCCACCGGAGAGTCGCACGGCATCCCCTGCGCCACCCTCCGCATGCCCTCTTTCCCGTCGCACAGCAGCCCCCTCACGTCTGGATACGGTCATGACCGAAGAAGACCACCCGAAGCAGAGAATCTGGCACCGCTACATCGGCGCCGACGGCACCTGGAAGCGCAAGGACGGCACCGCGGCGCAGCGGCGCCCGCCCGGCGAGGACCTCGCCGTCCTGCGCAAGGGCCTGAGCCGCCCAGCCGGCACCGTGCTGGAGATGTTCCCCTTCTACACCTGCGAAGTCGACGACTTCGCCGCACGCCGCGGCGAGGTCTCGGCCGCCCAGGAGGCCGAGCACATCGCGCTCGCCCTCTACGGGCTGCACCAGCAGAGCCAGGACCAGCCGATGCACCGCGACGGCATCGGCCTCGGCCGCGCCATGCGCGCGCTGCGCCTGCACGACCGCACCAGCGAGGCCGCAGTCGACGCACGCTTCCAGCAGACCTTCTCCGCCACCTCGACCGCTGCACTCCAGCTCCGCCTGCGCGGCCTGGTGACCCAGCTCAGGGACATCAAACAGCCCCTCGACTACAACCGCCTGGCCGCCGACATCCTGCGCTGGAACCGGCCCGACTCCCGCAACCGCGTACGCCGCCGCTGGGGCCTGGACTACCACGCCTGGACCCACAAGACACCGACGTCACCGCCGGCCGGCACCTGATCCACCCCAGCCGCCGGGAGGCCACCCCGCGCGCCCCGCCGGGAGACTCACGCACGCACGTACTCGCTCGCACGGGTGCCGGCCGCCCGCCGTCCGCGCCCAGCCCTATCACACGACCTGGAGCCACCCGATGAACCCGCGCCTCTACATCGACGTACACGTCATCCAGACCGTCCCGCCCGCCAACCTCAACCGCGACGACCAGGGCAACCCCAAGGAAGCCGTCTACGGCGGAGTCCGCCGCTCCCGCGTCTCCTCCCAGGCCTGGAAGCGGGCCACCCGCCGCCACTTCGACGAGCAGACCCCCGAGCCCGACCGCGCCACCCGCACCAAGCGCATCACCGGCGAACTCACCACCCGCATCACCGCCAACACCGGCCTCGACCGCGACGCCGCGGCACGGATCGCCGCCGCCCTCCTCGACCAGCTTGGCCTCAGCCAGGGCAAGAAGGCCGGAGACACCGCCTACCTCCTCTTCTACGGCAACTCCCAGCTCGACGCCGTCGCCGCCCTGGTCACCGACAACGCCGCCGACCTCGCCGCCCTCGACGACAAGCCGCTGGCCGAAGCCCTCAAGGAACTCCCCGTCGCCGACACCTTCACCACCGGCCACCCGGTGGGCGTGGCCCTCTTCGGCCGCATGGTCGCCGACATCCCCAAGCTCAACGTCGACGCCGCCGTCCAGGTCGCCCACGCCCTGTCCACCCACGAAACACAGCTCGAATTCGACTACTTCACCGCCGTCGACGACCAGAACGAACAGGATGAAACCGGCGCCGGAATGATCGGCACCATCGGCTTCAACTCCGCCACCCTCTACCGCTACGCCACCGTCGGCTTCCCCCAGCTCACCGCCAACCTCGGCGGCGACACCGAAGCCGCCCTCGACGCCCTCGACCGGTTCGTCGACAGCTTCGCCCGCTCCGCACCCACCGGTTACCAGAACTCCTTCGCCCACCGCACCCGCCCCAGCCTCGTCGCGGTCGTCGTACGCACCGACCAGCCCGTCAACCTCGTCTCCGCCTTCGAAGAACCCGTCGCCGCCGAAGCCGGCATTCAGGCCACCTCCGCCCGCCGCCTGGCCAAGGAACACCTCCAGGCCACCCGGATCTGGGGCGACACCCCCCTCTTCAACGCCGCCAGCCACACCTTCCCCGCCGACGAACCCCGCACCAAGGACACCGCCGAAGCCCTCACCCAGGCCTTCGGCGACCCCCTCACCTTCACCGACCTGCGCACCACCCTGCGCGCCCGCCTCAGCAGCGCCCTGGGGGCCCAGGCGTGAGCACCCCCGACCCCCGCTCCGTCCTCCTGCTCCGCCTCGCCGGCCCGCTGCAGTCCTGGGGCGACCGCAGCGCCTTCAACCGGCGCGAAACACGGCCCGAACCCACCAAGTCCGGCATCGTCGGCCTCCTCGCCGCAGCCGCCGGCCGCCCCCGCCACGCACCCCTGGACGACCTCGCCGGACTCGCCCTGGGCATCCGCATCGACCAGCCCGGCACCATCCTGCGCGACTACCACACCGTCAGCGACTACCGCGGCCAGCCCCTGCTGTCCGCCGCCGTCACCGCCAAAGGCCGGCAGAAACCCACCTCACCCGCCAAACACACCCACATCACCCAGCGCTTCTACCTCCAGGACGCGATCTTCCTCGCCGCCGTGGAAGGCCCCGAAGGCCTCATCGACACCCTCGACCACGCCCTCCGCCAGCCCGCCTTCCCCCTGGCCCTGGGCCGCCGCTCCTGCCCGCCCGCCCAACCCCTCCTCCTCGGCCGGCGCACCGGCCCCCTCGAGGACGCACTGCGCGAAGAGCCCTGGCAGGCCGCCCCCGCCGTACGCAACCGCTGGGGCCGCACCCACGGCAACGCAGCCCGCATCGACCTGCCCGCCACCCTCGACGACCCCACCGGAGACGAGGTCCGCGACGACGTCCCCCTCTCCTTCGCACCCCAAGCCCGCACCTACACCACCCGCCGCACCCGCCACACCTACCTGTCGGCCCCCACCGGCCTCACACCCGACCCCGCACACGCCGGCCCCACCGGCGGCCACGACCCCTTCGCCCTCCTGGGCTGGTGACCCTCATGCCCTACCTCTCCCGCATCCGCATCAACCCTCTGCGCGCCGAAAGCCGACGCCTCCTCGCGAGCCCGCGCGCCATGCACGCCGCCGTCCAAGGAGGCCTCCCCGGCCTGCCCGACCAGGCACGCACCCTCTGGCGCCTCGACCCCGACAACCCCCACCGACCCCACCTGTTCGTCCTCACCACCGACAAACCCGACTGGACCCACCTCGTCGAACAGGCCGGATGGCCCGGCGCCGAAGGCGAGCACTACGCCGTACGCGACTACGCCCCCCTCCTCCAGCAACTCGCCACCGGCCGCAGCTTCGCCTTCCGCCTCACCGCCAACCCCGTCCAGAACACCACCCGCCCCACCAAACCCACCGAACGCCAGCAGCAGCGCATCGACGCCGGCGGACGACGGCGCGGATTCCGCCTCGGCCACCGCACCGCCACCGCCCAACTCGACTGGTTCCTCACCCGCACCACCCGCTGGGGCTTCGAAGTCCCCACCGCACCCCACCTCGAGGACACCCGCACCGCCGACGGCAACCCCCCGCGCGACGTCCGCATCACCACCCGCCTGCGCCACACCTTCGGCAAAGAACCCGCCGCCTCCAAAGAAGCCCGGGTCGTCATGAGCGCCGTCACCTTCGAAGGACGCCTGCGCATCACCGACCCGGCCCTGCTCACCCACCACCTCCTGTCCGGCATCGGTCCCTCCAAGGCCTACGGATGCGGACTCCTCACCCTCGCCCCGCTCCCCGAAAGGCAGTAACCGCCCGTGCCCGACATCTGGTGGAAGGCCGACCCCCAGGACCTCCACCGCCTCGTCGACCGCGTCTCCAGCGTCTACGTCGAACGAAGCCACCTCGACCGCGACGAAAACGCCGTCGTCATCATCAACAAACGCCAAACCGTCCGCGTCCCCGCCGCCATGGTCGCCGTCATGCTCCTGGGCCCCGGCACCCGCGTCACCCACGGCGCGATCCGGCTGCTCGCAGACTCCGGCACCACCGTGTGCTGGGTCGGCGAGCAGGGCGTCCGCATGTACGCAGCCGGCCTCGGCCCCAGCCGCGGCGCCGGACTCCTCCACCGCCAAGCCTGGCTCGTCACCCGCCCCAAAGAACGCCTCGCCGTCGCCCGCGCCATGTATTCCATGCGCTTCCCCGGCGAAGACGTCACCGGCCTCACCATGCAGCAGCTCCGCGGCCGCGAAGGCACCCGAATTCGCAAGATCTACCGCGCCCACGCTGCCCGCACCGGAGTCACCTGGAACGGCCGCGACTACAAGCCCGGAGACCCCTTCGCAGCCGGCGACGATCTCAATCGCCTCCTGTCCGCGGCCAACGCCGCCCTCTACGGCATCTGCCACGCCGTCATCGTCGGCCTCGGCGCCAGCCCCGGCCTCGGCTTCGTCCACACCGGCAAAGCCACCTCCTTCGTGATGGACATCGCCGACCTCTACAAGGCCGAATACACCATCCCCCTCGCCTTCGACCTCGCAGCCCAGGGCCTCACCGAAGAACGCGACGCCCGCCTCGGCCTGCGCGACCTCATCGCCCGCCACAAACTCCTCGGCCGCATCGTCACCGACGTCAAAAACCTCCTCACCCCCGAAGGAACCGACTCCGAGGACCACGAGGCGAACCTCCTGTGGGACGAACACCTCGGCACCGTCCCCGGCGGCACCAACTACGCCGACCACGCCGACCTCTCGGCACACGGGATGACCGACAACCACATCGCGGTCATCGGACCCGACCCCGACGAGACCGAACCCACCCCATGACCGTCATCATCCTCATCGCCGCCCCCGAAGGCCTCCGAGGACACCTCACACGCTGGATGGTCGAAGCCAGCGTCGGCGTCTTCGTCGGCAACCCCAGCCGCCGCATCCGCGACCGCCTCTGGGAACTCCTCGCCACCAGAATCGGCGACGGCCAAGCCATCCTCATCGAGCCCGCCGCCAACGAACAAGGCTGGGCCGTCCGCACCGCAGGCCGCGACCGCTGGCAACCCGTCGACTTCGACGGCCTGATCCTCTCCGCCCGCCCCAAAACCCAACCAAACGAAAACAGCCACCCACCCCGCTAAAACCCCAGCTCAACAAGCGTCGCCCTCGCGCCCGCGGGGATCCTGCGCCCTTCATCGGCTGGTTGATGACGATGATCTTGTCGCCCTCGCGCCCGCGGGGATCCTGCAGCATCTCGTCGGCCTTCGCGAGCTTCCGCCAGGTCGCCCTCGCGCCCGCGGGGATCCTGCCGTCACAGTGACGGCATTGTTCGGGGGGTGCGTCGCCCTCGCGCCCGCGGGGATCCTCCGGTCAAGGGCCCCTGCCGCCGCTGCCGCGGCCAGTCGCCCTCGCGCCCGCGGGGATCCTCCTCCGGCTTCCGGTGAACTGGATGCCGGGTTCCCGTCGCCCCCGCGCCCGCGGGGATCCTCCCGTGCCGAGGTGGGCGTCCGCCGACGGGCCCGCGTCGCCCCCGCGCCCGCGGGGATCCTCCTGGTGGCACGCGGACGCCACGGTGGGCACACAGGTCGCCCCCGCGCCCGCGGGGATCCTCCGGCGCCCCCTCCCACCCCCGGCGGCCCCAGGGGGTCGTCCCCGCGCCCGCGGGGATCCTCCGACGTACGAGAAGTCCCCGAAACCGCGCCGCAGGTCGCCCCCGCGCCCGCGGGGATCCTCCGGGATCTGCGGTTGATATCGTTCAGGCTATTGGGTCGCCCCCGCGCCCGCGGGGATCCTCCGGTGGTACCCGGGCTTGCTGCACCCCGCCTCATGTCGCCCCCGCGCCCGCGGGGATCCTCCGCGCTCCCGTACGCGGGGCAGGGACACGTCGTAGTCGCCCCCGCGCCCGCGGGGATCCTCCGGTCACCTTCTCCACGGCGGCGACGCACTCCGGGTCGCCCCCGCGCCCGCGGGGATCCTCCGGGTTGTGATCCACTCCAGCGTGGTCCCCTTTAGTCGACCCCGCGCCCGCGGGGGTCCTCCGGGGAAGCAAGAGCTGTTGGCGGTCGAGCCCGGGTCGACCCCGCCCCCCCCGCGGGGATGCTCCGCAAATCGGCTGGGCGGCACCCCAGCAGGTGGTGTCGACCCCGTGCCTGCGGGGATGCTCCGTCCGCAACGTTCAGGATGTCGAAGGACAGGTTGTCGGCCCCCGCTCGCGGGGATGCTCCGGGCGGCACACCCTGGGCACACGGGAGGGAGGGTTCGACCCCGCCCCCGCGGGGATCTTCCGATCAGCTACCTCCTGCAGCACGGCTACGCCGGGTCGACCCCGCGCCCGCGAGGATGCTCCCCTGTTCCCGGATAAACAGCGGTGTAGATCCCGTGGACCCAGCGCCGGCGGGGATCGTCCGGCGGTACGCTCCCGATGTTGCGACGCACACAGCTGACCTTGTGCCCGCGGGGATCCTCTGGACGACACAGCTCGACGTTGTGGCCGCGGAACGTGTCGACCGCGCGTCCGCGGGATTCTCCGGTGAAGGAGCTGGGCTCGAACGGTGATTCGTGGGGTTGTAGCCGCACGGCGGGATGCTCCGCTTCCAGCCTGCGGTGCTGCTGGCTTTCGGTGTCGGCTGCAGAATCTCGGAGGGAGTGTGGGGCCGGCAGCGATGGCCGCGGCGACCGCCAGGACGGCCAGCCAGTAGGGCACCTGCTGAGTCGCGGGTGTCACAGCGTCGGGACGCGGCCGAATGACGGCGGCGGGATGAGCAGGCCCCGTGCGGGGGCGGTCTGGAGCGCATCGCCGTCGAGTGCCCGCAGCAGCGCTTGCAACACGCGGGCGAGGCCTCGCGCGTAGTCCCAGTTCCCCAGTGGCATGTCCGCCGGACCGGCCTGGACGAGCTGCTCCCAGTCGCGGAACGCGCCGTCCACACGCGGGTCCGGCCGAAGGCGTTCGGTATCCGCAAGGATCCCTTTGCCGTGGGTGAGGAGGTCGTCCGTGATCCGGGCGAGGTCCACCGGATCGGGAGTGTGCTCGTATCGGGCAAGCACTCTGGAAATGAGCGCGTGCGCGGGGTGGTCTCCTGTCGCCTGCATGAAGCGGCTCCCTACCGTCGTCAGCGGGTGTGGAGAACAGCATGACGCTGAAGGAAGACCAGAACACTCACAGTTTTGTGAGTGCTACATGCCGATCCAGCGGGCCATGCTCCCCAGCCCGTCGGGCGCTCGACGGGACATGTGCACCAACCCGCGGATCGTGGCCCGCGTTCCGGGCAGATGCCGTGTCTGCTCCGGCGCTACCTGCCGGGCCTGGGCGAGGAACCGCAGCGAGGTCCGGGGTGAGCCGGCCTCCATCTCGACCAGTGCACGGTCCACCAGGTAGCGCGCCCGCCGGGACGTCAGCGTCGACGGCGGAAGCCGCAGCGTCCGGGCCCGGTCGAGCGCCTGGTCGAAGTCGCGCATGAGGGCCGCCGTGCCCAGCTCGTGCAGGTGCACGTTCGTCCGGCCGAAGGACAACCAGTGCACCTCACCGGCCTCGCCACCGACGCGGTCGGCGAACTCCCTGGCCGCGACCAGGTGCGCCTCGACGGCAACCGGGTCCTCGTGCGTGGCGGCGACCGTCGCCAGGCCGAGGTGCAGCTGACCCGTCACGGCCAGCGCTTCGCGACTCGACTGCCCCGCGAGAAGACTCTGCCCCGACGCGATCAACTGCGCGCTGGTGGCGCCGCGCCAGAGGGTCGCCCGCTTGTACCGCTGCACAGCCTCCATGCACGGATCCGACGCCCGGCCGGCCGCCCAGCCCATCCGGTCCAGCGCCACGCGCGCGAGATCCGGGTGATCCAGTTTCAGCGCCACATCGTGCGCCGTCCGGTAGGCGGACGCGAGGGCCTGCCACCCCGGGGTGGCAGGCGCTGTCCAGACGGTGTGCGTCAGCTCCAGCACGAGCGCAGGCAGGGCTTTCGCCGCTGTACGCAGGTGGGTGGCCCGTACCTGCCGACAGAGCACGTCTGCCTGTTCGACCAGGGTCGGCAGCGGACGAACCTCGGGGAGGTCGAGATGGGGGCCGAGGTCGTAGCGGTCGAGGGCCTCCCGGATCGGCGCAAGGAGCGCCAGGAGCCGGTCGGTGGGAAGCATGGTCACCGCGGGCGGCCCTGTCAGCTTGGACGTGTCCACTCCCAGCGCATGGGCCACGGTCGCCACGAACCCGGCAGTTGCGGGGCGCGCTCCGCACTCGACCTGGTTCAACAGGCTGAGGCTGTACGGGATACGGCCGGCCAGCTCGCGCTGTGTCAGACGGGCCAGGCGGCGCTGCTCCCGGATCCGAGAACCGGTGTGGTCGTCAGAAGTCGGCATGGGGCCTCCGTCCAGAACTCGTCATCACGGACCGTACCCGCCCCCAGCCCTGCGGGTGCGCGATCTCTCCCGACTCGGGCCCGGGCCGGGGAGGTTGCATAGTCTCACCGCATGACGACGAGGACGCTGTACCTGTTCTGCTCCGCCGCCCCGCCCGTGTTCGACGTGGCCCGGGTGATCGAGGACGCGCAACAGCGCGGCTGGGACGTATGCCTCGGGCTGACCCCCACGGCTGCCGAGTGGCTGGAGGACAGCCTCCACGGGCTCGCCGCCCTGACCGGGCACCCGGTTCGCTCCCGGTACAGGAAGCCGGGTCGCCCGGACGTGTGGCCGCCGGCGGACGCGGTGCTTGTGGCCCCGGCAACGATGAACACACTCAACTCGTGGGCGCAGGGGATCACCGGCACCTGGCTGGTCGGGTTCGTGGCCGAGGCCATCGGCAAGGGCATCCCGCTGACCACCGTGCCGTGCGTCAACAGCGCCTACGCACAGCACCCGCAGTTCCCGCGGTCGTTGCAGACGCTGCGCGAGGCCGGCGTCCAGGTGCTGTTCGGGCCGGGCGGCTTCGAGCCCAATGCCCCTGGCGAGAAGCGGCCCTACCCCTGGGACGCCGCCCTCGACGCCGTCGAACAGCACTGACCGTTTCTGCCTCGGCATTTTTGCATCTGCTCGTTTCGACGGCTCGTGGTGGCCGGGGATGGGCCGAGTCAGATGGACCTACCTCAGCATCTCCGTGGCGCACTCTCGGCCCAGCCATCTCCAGCGTCGGCGTTCCCTGCCGTCTGGGGGCAGGACACATGTAGCCGACACCAGGTAGGCCATGCTGCCGCCTTCCAGCGCCCCTGGGGTGGTCGTAGCCAGAATTTCCTTGCGTTCTCCTTGCGGTGCCGGATGGCCGGGGCATAGCAACGCCCGTCGACCGCCCGTCCTGGCCACACATCTGCTACGGGCGGGCCCGAGCTGTACCGTGTTGTGAAAGCTGGCCCCATCGGCCGGCACGCCGGAACTCGGTTGTGCAAGTGAACTCGTATGCAACTAAATGAAAATGGCCCTCTGTGCTGACATACCACCAGCTCAGCAAGTATCGACCCCGCGCCCGCGGGGATGCTCCGCCAGCCTGACAGGAGGGCAACCCATGGCGTCGATCGACCCCGCGCCCGCGGGGATGCTCCGGATCAGTCAGCCCCGGCGGTCACCGGGGAACCATCGACCCCGCGCCCGCGGGGATGCTCCGCCGGAGAAGGCGAAGCGGCCGAAGCGGCCGGCATCGACCCCGCGCCCGCGGGGATGCTCCCCGAAGACCACCCTTGTGGTGGTCCCCGGTCGTATCGACCCCGCGCCCGCGGGGATGCTCCGATGGCCGCGGCCGCGAACCCGACCCCGCCACCATCGACCCCGCGCCCGCGGGGATGCTCCGCACGCGGCGGCCGTTCGGGACGCGCTGATCGGATCGACCCCGCGCCCGCGGGGATGCTCCGTTGTGCGCGTGGTGCGGCGGTGCGATCCGGCAATCGACCCCGCGCCCGCGGGGATGCTCCGACCCCGGAGCGACGGCCTGTACCGACCATGCCATCGACCCCGCGCCCGCGGGGATGCTCCGCCGAGCCACGCGCCCCCGAGTGCCCAGAGAATATCGACCCCGCGCCCGCGGGGATGCTCCGACGTACGTCTTCCACGGGCAGGGGCTATCCCGATCGACCCCGCGCCCGCGGGGATGCTCCGGCCGCCGGGCCTGACTACGCCCGGCGCTGGGAATCGACCCCGCGCCCGCGGGGATGCTCCGTCTCTCGACCACGGCACCGAGCGCGCTCGTGAATCGACCCCGCGCCCGCGGGGATGCTCCGCCGGGGGTGCTGATCTCGGAGAGGAGGAGTCCATCGATACCGCGCCCGCGGGGATGCTCCGAACACGGGCCTCGTCCTCGCTGTCCTCCCGGAATCGACCCCGCGCCCGCGGGGATGCTCCGGCGGCGGCGGTCATCGACGCTGAGTCGAAGCGATCGACCCCGCGCCCGCGGGGATGCTCCGCTCACGCCCGAGGCGCGTAACGCGGCAATGGCGTCGACCCCGCGCCCGCGGGGATGCTCCCCGAGCTGGGCCACGGGGAGCGGACGCTGGTCGGTCGACCCCGCGCCCGCGGGGATGCTCCCCAGGTACGCACTGCCGTTCACCGTGCCGACCAGTCGCCCCCGCGCCCGCGGGGATGCTCCGAGGTGTGACCGTGTTGATCTTTCTGAGAGGGGGTCGGGACGCTCTCGGGCCGTGTCTGCGCAGCTCCGTGGCCGGCGTACCGGCGTACCGGCGTGCCGGCGGGCTGTCGGGCCGCGGTGCGGCGACGGTTCTAGCCAGCGCACGGTCAGGGTGGCGCGGACAACGGTGGCGCTCTTCGGCAGAGCCGTGTCCGGCAGGCCTGGCGTCGCCGCTTCCGGCGCTTCGGGGCCGGCAGGTCGTCCGGGTTCTACGATGAGCCGGTGCCCAAGACACTGCCTGGCCGGGCTGAACTGTTCGACGTGGAGCGGCTTGTGCTCACCGAGGTGGAGGAGCCGCGGCTGTCGCCTTCGCATCGGGCGGCCAGGGATCGGGTGTGGGAGCAGGCGGTCGAAGCAAACCCGGCTCTCTTCGACGGGCCGGTGGTGGCCTGCGCCGCACTGCAGCCCGCCGGCCCGGGCGCGTTTCGGCTGGAGTGGGTGCGGGTCACCTACCGGCACTACGCCCTGCGCCGTGTTCCCGGCGCCACAGCCCTGCCCTCGCTGTTCGTGAACGTGCTCCAGCCCACCGACGACCACCGCGTGCTGGCCGCCAGGATGGCGTCCTGGACGGCCGCGCCGGGCCGTTGGCAGCTGCCCGGCGGGTCGGTGGAACCGCCGCCGCCCGGCGAGGAGTTGGAAGAACCGAATCTGGCGGGCCAGGCGGCGCGGGAGCTGGCCGAGGAGCTGGGCCTCGCCACACCAGTGGGGTCATTGAGGCTGTGGGCTGCCACCCGCGGGGCGAACGGCAGCGTGGGCCTGACCTACCTCGCCCCGGCGCTCCCCGAGCCCGCGCTACGCGCCGTATTCGTAACTGCTGCGGCTGCCGAGCGGGCGCAGGGCCGAGAGCCCGAGCTGGACGAGATCGCCTTCCTGCGCTCGGTGCGCGACCTGTCCGCTCTCGCCGGTCCGCACGCGGACTACGTGGAGCCGGTCATCCGCCGCTTCTCCGAAGGCCGCTGAAAGCCGGCATCGCGGCCCACGTGCCGGCGAGGAACTCGAGGCCGCGTGCGCCGGGCTCGGCCACGCACCGCACCCACGTGGTCGGCAGTCGCCGCACGTCCATGGCGCGCTGCCGGAGCTGCTCCGCGGAGGACGGCTCGGTCGTCGGTGCGCTGCCTCAGGCGTGCGGTACGACCGCGACCGGAGCGGCGGAGTGGTGGAGCACGGCGTGGGCGACGGCCCCGAGGTGCGTTCCGATCGCCGAGCGGCGGACCCGCCGGCCGACGACCATCAGCGAGGCGTTCGCCGAGGCCGCGACGAGGTGGCTGGCCGCCCGGCCCACCGCGCACTGCTCCTCCACCCGGACCTCGGGGTACTTGCCCTGCCAGGGTCGTAGCGCGTCCCCGAGCGCGGTGGCCGCACCTGCCGCGATGCCGTCCCGTACCTCGGGGGCGATCAGCACGGGGTCGAAGCCGTAGGCGGGCGGCATGCTCCATCCGTGGACCACGTGCAGTGGGGCCCGGCGTGCGGCCGCCGCGCCGAAGGCGTACTCCAGGAGCTCGTCGCACGGGCGCGAGAGGTCCAGCCCGAGCACGACCGGCCGGTAGGCGCCTTCCTGCGGCCCGCTGCCGTCGGGCGCCGGCAGGTAGGCGCTGTCCGCCCAGGAGCCGGTCCGTACGATGACCACCGGGCGTTCGGCGTGGGCGAGTACGGCCTGGGAGACCGATCCGACGAGGAATCCCGTCATCGCGCCCAGCCCGCGGGAGCCGAGGACCAGTACTTCGGCTTCCTGCGCGGCGCCGGTCAGGACTGTCAGAGGCTGCCCGTCCACCTGCTCCGTGGTGATCTCCAGGCCGGGGTGGCGTTCTGTCAGCTGCTGGAAGACCTCCTGCGGGATGCGCTCGCCCCAGTACTCGGTCGAGGCCGGGACCGGGGCTGAGGTCCCGGCGAGCGACGCGTAGCCGTAGGGCGGGGCCCAGTGCTCCACCGCGTGCAGCAGCGTGAGCGGGAGCCGGCGGAGCCGGGCCTCGTGGGCGGCCCACTCGGCGGCGGCCAGTGATGCGGGGGATCCGTCCAGGCCCACGACGACCGTACGTGACATGGTGTTCCTCCAGGAACGTGTGAGAGAGAGCGGCCGCTGTCGGCGGCGCGTGTCCTACCCTCCCGCTCCGGGCGGTGGAGGGAGGATGGTCCGGGCGGCCCTGGGCGCGGGGCCGAACGTCCTTCCGATACGGGGCCGGATGCAGGCCGTACCGTGACACCCCGAGACCGAGACCGAGCCCGAGTCGGCTACCGGCGCCCGCCGAAGACCGCCGAAGACCGCCGAAGAACCTCCGGACCCACGTCCCCGACCACGCCTCGGTGCCCACTTGAACCGCAGGCCGGCCGGGCACCAGGCGGGCCGGGCGCCAGACGCGCCGGGCACCAGGCCGGCCGGGCTCAGCCGAGGGTCGCGCCCAGGAGCATGAATCCGCCGATCGCCAGCAGCAGGGTGCCCATCAAGGGCGCGATGAAGCGGAGGTACTGGTCGTAGCGGATCTTTGCCAGGGCCAGGCCGCCCATGACCACGGCCGAGGTCGGGGTGATCAGGTTCACCCAGCCCGATGCCGACTGGTACGCCGTGACCACCAGGGACCGCCTGACGCCGGCGAAATCGGCGAGCGGGGCCAGGATCGGCATGGCAAGGGCGGCGTGACCGGACGAGGACGGCACGAGGAACGCCAGCGGGACGTTGACCAGGAACGTCAGCACGGCGAAGGCCCCGTGCGAAGTGCCCGAGACAGCGCTGTGCAGGCCGTTCAGGATGGTGTCGGTGACGGCGGCGTTGTTCATGATCACGGTGACCCCGCGGGCCAGTATGACGATCATGGCTGCGCTGACGAAGTCCCCGGCTCCACGGGTGATCGCCTCGGCCGTGCCGTGCTCGCCCAGGCCGCCGATCAGGCCCACCGCTACGGCAGCGACGATGAACAGGGCGGCCAGTTCCGGGAAGTACCAGCCGAGCGTCGGCAGGAAGGCGACACCCAGGTCCGCCCACGGGACGACCGCGAAGATCATGAAGAGAAAGGTCGCGGCGAAGACGCCGAGGACGGCGCGATGCCGGCCCGTGAGGGCGGCCGCCTCCTCATCCTGTGCTGCGAGGACACGGTCCTCGTCGGTGGACGGGGTCAGCGAGCGCGCCGGGTCGGCCAGTACGCGCTCGGCGTACCGGAGCACGTACCAGGCCGCGATGGCCGTCAGGGACACCCACATGGCCAGCCGGAGCAGAATGCCGTCACCCGTGCCGATGCCCGCGCTGTCGGAGGCGACAGCGGTGGCGAAGGGGTTGACGGTGGAGGCCAGCGTCCCCACCCCGGCACCCACCATGATCACGGCGGCCGCCACCATCCGGTCGTAGCCGAGGGCGAGCATCAGCGGGATCATCAGCCCGTAGAAGCCGAGCGTCTCCTCCGCCATTCCGTACGTGGTCCCGCCCAGGGAGAACACCGCCACGAGGGCCACGAGCAGGAGGGTCCGGTGTCCGTGCAGGCGGTGTGCGAGGCGCGCCACGCCGAGGTCGAGCGCACCCGTGCGCAGCGTCACGGTGATGAACGCGCCCACCGCCAGGATGAACAGGAAGACTCCGGCGGCGCCCGCGAACGACCCGGCCGCGCCCGGCGTGGTGAGCCCGGTCCCGGTATCAGTGACCCCGTACAGACCGTTGACGGGTGACAGGAACAGGTCCTTGAGCCGGTCGAGGAAGTCCGTGGTCCGCTCCACCGCGTGGTAGGTGCCGGGGATCGGAGCGCCGTCCGGCGCGGTGTCGTAGCGGCCCGCCGGTATGACGAAGGTCAGGGCCCACACGGCGACGGTCACGGCCACCAGCACCGTGAAGGCGGAGGGGAAGGGCAGGCGCCGTCTGCCGCCCCCCGTGTCCGCGGGAGCCGAGTGGCGGCCCGGGCCGGGGGCGTCGGGGCCGCCGGCGCCACGGCCATGGACGTCGCGGTCGGCCGGGGGAGTGGTGCTGGTGGTCATCTCTGTTCCTGGTGTGTGAGGGCGCCGTCCTGCAGGGCACGGCCATGGGGGCTGACGACGGTGCCGGCGGCGCCGTCGAGGATGGCCCGGGCGTCTTCGAGGGCGCCGATCGCGGCTGTGCCGCCGGTCAGCTCCACGAAACGGCACACCGCTTCGACCTTCGGGCCCATCGATCCGGCCGGGAACCGGTGCGCGCGCAGCCGGGCGGGGGTGGTGTGTCGGACGGGCTCGGCCTTCGGGGTGCCGTGGCCGAGTTCGACGTACGGGACATCGGTCAGCAGCAGCAGGAAGTCGGCGTCCAGGGCTTCGGCCAGCAGGGCGGCGGTGAGGTCCTTGTCCACCACGGCCTCGACGCCGGCCAGCCGGCCCTGCTCGTCGCGGACCACCGGGACCCCGCCGCCGCCCGCGCAGACGGCCACCGCGCCGGAGTCGAGCAGCAGGCGGATCAGGCGGGTCTCGACGACGCGCTGGGGGCGGGGCGAGGGGACGACCCGACGCCAGTGTCCGCCGTCCGGCTTGACCGTCCAGCCGCGTGCGGCGGCGAGGCGTTCGGCTTCGGCCCGCTCGTATACGGGGCCGACGAACTTCTCGGGGTCGGCGAAGGCAGGATCGGCGGCGGAGACGAGGGTCTGGTTGAGCAGGGCGCAGACCTGCCGGGCGGGCAGGGCGTTCTGCAGGCTCTGCAGCAGCCAGTAGCCGATCATGCCCTGGGTCTCGGCGCCCAGGACGTCGAAGGGGTACGGGCTGCTCAGCGAGCGGTCCGCAGCGCTCTGGAGGGCGAGCACGCCGACCTGGGGGCCGTTGCCGTGGGTGATGACCAGCTCGTGCTGGTCCGCCAACGGGGCAAGGGCGTCAACGGCCCTTTGTACGTTGGCCAGTTGGATGGCGGCGTCCGGCCGCTCGGTGCGGTGCAGGAGGGCGTTTCCGCCCAGGGCTATGACGACACGCATGGGGGAGTTCTCCGTCGATCGGGTCGCGGGGTTCAGTCGGTGAGGGTGGCGACGAGGACGGCCTTGATCGTGTGCAGCCGGTTCTCCGCCTGGTCGAACACGATCGAGTGGACCGACTCGAAGACCTCGTCCGTGACCTCCATGGCCGTCATGCCGGTGCGTGCCGCGATCTTGGCCCCGACCGTGGTGTCGCTGTCGTGGAACGCCGGCAGGCAGTGCATGAACTTCACCCGCGGATTGCCGGTCGCCTTCAGCACGTCCATCGTCACCTGGTACGGCCGCAGCATGGCGATCCGCTCGTCCCACATCTCCGCAGGCTCCCCCATGGACAGCCATACGTCGGTGTAGACGAAGTCGACACCGGAGACCCCCTCGGCCACGTCCTCGGTGAGGGTGATGCGTGCTCCGGTGGAGGCCGCCGCCGCGCGCGCCGCGGCCACCACCTCGGGGGCGTTGGCCAGCGCGGCGGGAGCGACCATGCGGACGTCCATGCCGAGCATCGCGGCCGTGATCAGCAGGGAGTTGCCGACGTTGTTGCGGGCGTCGCCGAGGTAGGCGAACGACACCTGTTCCAGCGGCTTGTCGGTGTGCTCCCACATGGTGAGCACGTCGGCGAGGGACTGGGTGGGGTGCCACTGGTCGGTCAGCCCGTTCCACACCGGAACCCCGGCGTACCGGGCCAGCTCCTCCACCATCCGCTGGTCGCTGCCCCGGTACTCGATGCCGTCGTAGTAGCGGCCCAGCACCCGGGCGGTGTCCTTGATGGACTCCTTGTGGCCGAGCTGGGAACTCGCGGGTTCGAGGTAGGTGACGTGGGCGCCCTCCTGGTGCGCGGCCACTTCGAAGGCGCACCGGGTGCGGGTGGAGGTCTTCTCGAAGATGACGGCGATGTTCTTGCCGTGCAGCCGCCGGCTCCCGGTGCCGGCAGAGCGGGCGGCCTTCAGCTGTTCGGACAGTTCCAGGAGGTGGCGGAACTCGGCGGGGGTGAGGTCGAGTTCCTTGAGGAAGGGGCGGTGGCGCAGGTCGACGGGCATGGTGGCTCCTTCGGGCGTACGGGAAGGACGGTGGTCTGAGGGTGGGTGCGGTCAGACCGCTTCGCGTTCGACGGGACAGGTCATGCAGCGCGGACCGCCGCGGCCCCGGCCGAGTTCGCTGCCGCGGATGGTGATGACCTCGATGCCGTTCCTGCGCAGATGCGTGTTGGTGGTGACGTTGCGCTCGTACGCGACGACCACGCCGGGTTCCACGGCCAGCACGTTGCAGCCGTCGTCCCACTGCTCGCGTTCGGCGGAGCGGATGTCCTGGCTGGGGGTGAGGACGTTGATCTTCTCCAGGCCCAGCGCGTCGGCTATCGCCCCGTCGAGTTCCTCGGGGAGGTGAGCGGTGATTTTCAGCCCCTGGCCGTCGTGGCCGGGCTCGATGGTGCAGGACCGCAGCGGCCCGAGGCCCGCGTACCGGGTGAAGGTGTCGTCGCTGACCATGGTCATGACCGTGTCCAGGTGCATGAAGCTGCGGGACTTGGGCAGTTCGAGGGCGACCACGCGGCGTGCGGACCCCGCGGCGAACATCCGCAGCGCGAGCTGCTCGACGGCCTGGGGCGTGGTGCGCTCGCTCATACCGATCAGTACGGCGCCGTTGCCGATGACCAGCACGTCGCCGCCCTCGATGGTGGCGGGGAAGCCGGCCTGTCCGTCCGACCACCGCTGGTGGTCGCCCTTTTCGAACAGCGGGTGGTGGCCGTAGATCGCCTCGAAGTGGACGGTCTCGCGGCGACGCGCCCGCTTGCGCATCGGGTTGACGCTCACGCCGTCGTACACCCAGCACGAAGTGTCGCGGGTGAACAGGTGGTTGGGCAGCGGAGCCAGCACGAAGTCGTCCGGTGCCATGGCGTGCAGCCGTACGCTCGCCACCGCACCGGTACGGGCCAGCAGTTCGCGCTTGGTGATACCGCCGACCAGACAGGCCGCCAGCTCGCCCGGGTCCATGACGTCCAAGGCGGCGTGCACCCGGTCGCCGGCCAGCGGCCCGAACTCGCGCTCGTCGACGACCCGGTCCAGGACCAGGGTGCGTGCCGCGGGCAGGGCCAGCGTCTCGGTCAGCAAGTCCGCGAAGAGGTGCACCTGAACGCCTCGGTCGCGCAGGGTGTCCGCGAACGCGTCGTGTTCCTCCCTGGCCCGCTTGACCCACAGCACGTCGTCGAAGAGCAGTGCGTCCTTGTTCGTCGGGGTGAGTCGTTTGAGCTCCAGATCGGGCCGGTGCAGGATGACCTGCTTCAGCCAGCCGGTCTCGGAGTCCACGTGGAAGGGCATGGCTCATCACCTCGGGATGCGGGGGACAGGTGCAGTCGCCCGCCTCCTGACGCAGTGGTGCACGGCTTCGCTTCACGCACCGTCAGTTCGGTTGCGCTGGCGTCGACCTTTCCGGCAGGACCGGGGCGATGTCTGAACCCTGTCACCGCATCCCCGCCACGGCCGGGCGGCGACAGTCCCTGCCATGGGACCCAGTGGCCCCCTTCCCCGGGCCACTCGGCCCGGCCGTGTGAGGGCCGGTCGGCCCCTGCCCGCGGGCGGTTGAGGGAATCGGAACCCGAAGCAGAGGACCGCCGGAACACGGGCGAGGCCGGTCGCCCCATGGATCGGGGCTTCCGCCGGGCGCACGCTGGGGCCACCGAGGACTACAGCGCCGCTGGAGACGAGGCACATGGTGAAAACACCCCCCGTGGGGCAGGTGATGACCGGCGACGTCGTCAAGGCGCACCCGGATACGTCCACGACGGAGCTGGTACGGCTCCTGACCCGCCACCGAATCAGCGGCCTGCCGGTGGTGGACGATGACGAAAAGGTGGTGGGCGTGGTCTCCCGTACCGACCTCACCCGGCTGCTGGGCGACGGAGCGGACGGACTCGCGGGCCGGCTGACGGCCGGCGCGCTGATGACGACGCCGGAGGTGACCATGCATCCCGAACAGTACGTGGCCGAGGCTGCCCGCTTCATGGAGCGCCGGCACGTCGACCGGCTGCCGGTGGTGGACGAGGAGGACCGCCTCATCGGCATCGCCACCCGCCGGGACCTGCTGCGGGTCTTCCGGCGAACCGACGACGAGATCCGCTCCGACGTCGCGGCCGAGGTCTCGGCCCACCTCCCGGCATCCGGCGGCCCCGCCGTCCGGGTGCACCTGAAGGACGGCGTCGTCACCCTCCAAGGGCCCGCGTCCCCCTCCGTCGACCCGTCCGCCCTGCTGCGCGCGGCCTGGCGGGTGGAGGGAGTCGTGGGCGTGATGCACAGCCGCCGCCCGGACGACACGGCCTGAGAGCACGCGGGCGGGCACCACTGCGGGACCGTCCTCCTCGACGGCGAGTCCGGCCAGCCTCTCGGCCTGCCGGACGGCCGGGACGCCGCCACCCTGGCGGGCTGGCTGCGCGAGCATCCCGGCGCGGAGATCATCTGCCGTGACCGGGCCGGCTCCTCCTCCGATGACGCCCGCGCCGTGGCTGATGGGTGATCACTTGCCGGTCACCGGGTGGGTGCCGCGCGGTCGGAGTCCGCGGCCTGAACGACTTCGCGAAGGAGCAGGTCGAGGTCACTCTCGCGGGTGCGGTAGTTGCACAGGCAGGCGCGCAGGACCGTGCGGTCGTCAACGGTGACGGTGGCGAGGTAGGCGCGTCCGGCGGTCTGGACGCGGTGGGCGATGCGGGTGTGGAGGGCGTCGGCTTCGGGCCGGGTTGCGGCGGTGTCGGTGAGGCGGAAGCAGGCGACCGGCCAGGGGCCGCCTGCCACGGCTTGCAGGCGGGGACTGGCCGAGATCTTCTCGCGCAGGCGGTCGGCGAGGTCCAGGTAGTGCTGGAGCAGGGCGGTGACGCCGTCGCGTCCGAGGTGGTGCAGGGTCGCCCACAGGGCAAGGGCGCGGGTGCCGGGGCGGGTGAGTTCGATGGTGGAGTGCGAAAGCCAGGGGAGGGTGTCGGGCTCGCCCGGGGTGAGGTACGAGGCGCGGTGGGCGAAGGCAGTGTGGAGGTGCTCGGGGTCGGTGACCAGGAGTGCTCCGCAGCCGACGGGCACGCTGAGGGTCTTGTGCGGGTCCACGGTCATGGAGTCGACCTCGGCGACGCCCTGGTAGAGGTGGGCCAGGGCGGGCACCATGGCGCCCAGTCCGCCCCAGGCTCCGTCGGCGTGGTGCCACATCCCGGTGCTCCGGCACAGGGCTGTGACGGGTTCGAGGGGGTCGACGGCGCCGGTGGCGGTGGTGCCCAGTGTGGTGACGGTGCAGAACGGCAGGAGCCCGGCGGCCTGGTCCGCGGTCACGGCTGCGCGCAGTGCGGCGGGGTCCAGGCGGTGCTGTGCGTCGCTGGGGACGGGGCGCAGGCGGTGGGCGGGGATGCCGATGCAGGCTGCGGCCTTCGCCACGGACATGTGGGCTTGGGCGTTGTAGTAGAGGGTCAGGCGGGCGTGGTCGCGGTCGTAGGCGGGGCCGTCATCGGAGCCGCGGCGGGTGAGGAACCAGGTGCGGGCGGTGGCCAGGGCGAGCAGGTTGGCCATGGAGCCGCCGCTGGTCAGGACCCCTCCGGCGGTGGCGGGCAGGCCGGCCAGGTCGGCGAGGATGCGCACGGTGCCGCGTTCGAGGTCCATCAGGGAGTTCTCGCCCATGCCGCAGGTCGCGTTGACGGCCGAGGCGAGGAGTTCGGCGATCAGGCCGGCGGGGGCGGGCGGGGAGTTGATCCAGGCGAAGAAGGCCGGGTGCCCGTTGCCGGTGGGGAACGGCGCGATCTCCTCGCGCACGAAGTCCAGGATCTGCCGCAGCTCACCGCCGGTACGGGCGAGCGGGGCATCCCGCAGGCCGGCGCGCCGGCGCGCGGGCATCGGACGGCTCACCGGGGCGTCCGGCAGCTGGCCCAGGTACTGGCAGACCCACTCCGCAGCCGCGACGAGCTCGTCCCGCAGCACCTTCGGATGCACTGCCGGAGGCCCCTCACCCCACGACGGCGGATACTCACCGAAACGGGCCGGGGCATAGTGGTGCGGAGAGCGGTTCATGACAGCGCGTGGGGCCTTTCATCGGCATGGGACCCAGGTCAGCGCACTGGGCCATGCTCCTAACGAGGGCCACGGCCCTCAGTCACGTGCAGGCGCGAAGACTCCGTCCCATGCGTCAATCACCCAGCAGTTCCCCCTGGCCGGACGCCCTCCGAAATCGGACAGTCCGGCCCGGCGGTGCTGTCGGGATTGGGGCTCTGGTCCAACTTCTGGGCAACGGTGACGCTCCGTACCGACGGGAGTGTGGGTAGGGCGGTCGATGATCCCTGGCACGGCAGATCGCAGTCCGGTGCTCCGGATCATCGACTCGGCGCGCGGGAGTCCCTGAAGCCGCTCGGCCTGGCCCAGCCTGGGCGGTCGCGGCTGTGGACTGATCAGGCCGTAGGCCGCGTCCGCGGCCGCCCACCCGCACGGGATGAGCCCGGGCTGCCGGTCTTCGCCGCGGTTGAGGACGCGGTCGCCGCGGTGGGGATCCTGCAACGCCGCTGACCCCGTGCACGCCAGCTGCGCTACTGCTCCCGGAGGGGCCGCTGTGAAAGGGCGGCGGTTTTCTGCGAGGGTGGGTCGGACCTGAAGTCGGGGCCACAACCAAATACTGGCGCTGGCCGTGGACCAAGCCGAACGGAAGGCGCTTGTACGGCACCCGGCCGACTGCCCGAACGCGGCGTTGGCATACGTCCCTGGGCTGGTGCCTTTGCCGAGCACGAGGACCATCCGGACGGTAACCAGACCGATCATCCGGTCTGACCTGGGCGGCCCCGAAGGGCCCGGACTGGGCCGGTGACGTGGACACCTGCTGCTCGCAGCACCCTTGCTGAGGCGGATGCGGCCGTGAGCAGGGTGGCACCGCCTTGGTCGTACCCGGCGGCGTGATTCTTGTGGATCTTCTATGGTGGGCGAGACATCGCCACAGGGGGGACCGAGAAGCATGGTCGATCATGCGGCATTCGCCGCCCTACAGCCCAACGACCCGGCGCAGCTGGGCCCGTACCGGCTGCTCGGCCGCATCGGCCACGGCGGCATGGGCACCGTTTTCGCGGGTCAGAGCGACGCCTCGCAGCTCGTAGCGGTCAAGGTCATCAACGCCCACCTCGCCGCCGACGAGCGCTTCACCCGCCACTTCCGGCGCGAGGTCACCGCGGCGCGACGTGTCCGGCCGTTCTGCACCGCACCGGTCCTCGACGCCCAGCTCGACGAGCACCCCCTTTTCGTCGTCACCGAGTACATCGACGGACCCACCCTGCATGAGTTGGTGTCAGGGGCGGGCCCGCTGCGCGGCGGTGCCCTGGAGCAGTTGGGGGTCGGCATGGCGGCGGCCCTGACCGCCATTCACGCGGCTCAGGTCGTCCACCGGGACCTCAAACCGTCCAACGTTCTGCTGTCGGAGGTGGGCCCACGGGTGATCGACTTCGGCATCGCCCGTGCGCTGGACGGGAGGAGCGCTTCTGTGCAGCCCACGCAGATCGCCGGCACCCCCGGCTACATGGCACCGGAAGTGTTGCGGGGCGAGGCAGTCACGCCTGCCGCGGACGTGTTCGCCTGGGGCTGTGTCATGGCCTACGCCGCTTCCGGGACCCCGCCGTTTCCGGGCGAGGAGGTCTTCGCCATCCACCACCGGGTGCTGACCGAGCCCCCACGGCTCGAAGGGTTGGACGGGATGCTCGGGCAGCTCGTCGAGCGGGCGCTGGACAAGGACCCCGGCCGTCGCGGCTCTGCGGCCGAGTTGCTGGCGCAGCTGGTGGGTGAGGAGGCGGCGGATGCCGGGCGGGCCACCGAGGTGCTGCAGCGGGTGTGGGAGGCCCCGACCTTGGTGACGGCCGGCCCCGAGCAGCCCGCCGCCCCGCCCCGCCGCAGTCGGCGCCGGAGCGCGCTGGCGGTGGCGGCCGGCGCAGCCGCGGTGTGCGCCGCGCTCGCCGGAGTCCTGCTGTGGCCCGAAGGCGACGACCAGGGGCCGAGAAAGGATGGGGCCACGATACGCAGCGGACCGGTGACCCTCCACAGCGCCCACAGCTTCGAGCTCGACACGGCCCCGCCCGCAGGAGCCGCACGCTGGATCGACACCCGCGACGCCACCGACGACCTGCGCCTGCAAAACCGGGACGGCGGCGCCCCCGACCTCGTGCCGGGCAAACCCAAAGCCCTGGCCCGCTGGACCTCCGACAAGGAGCCCACCGAGCAGCAGTGCCTGGACGCCCTCACCCGTCAACCGCTCGGGCGCGCCGAGAAGATCGCCCGCGGCGACCGGTTCTGCCTGCAGACCAGCGACGGCCGCACCGCACGCGTCCGCGTCGTCAGCGTCCCGGTGGGCGACGGAGGAACCCGGCTGGAGGCCACCGTATGGGAGCTGCCCACGTGAGCGGCCGCCCTGCATGTCCCGAGAATGGGTTTGCTTCCCTTTGACGGACATCGGAGATCAGGGGCTTGGTCCCCGGAAGGATGATGTTCACCCCGGTGCCGCACAGTCGGCCCGATCGGGGTGACCGTGGAGGCAGGGGGATCGGGAGAGGGGCTGCGCGATGTTGCCCCGGCCGCCGTTGGAGCCGATGCTCGCGCAGGCTGCCGGGTCGGTGCCGGGCTCGGCTGCGGTCCGGGCCGGGCTGGGCTGGCGTACGAGCGGAAGTACGACGGCCACCGGGCGATCGTGTTCACCCCGGCCGGGCCCGGTGACCGCGTGCTGGTGCAGACGCGGCGCGGGTCGCTGGTTCAGGACCGGTGGCCGGACCTGGTGGCCGCGGCCGAGCAGCTGCCGGGCGGCGGGCTTCTCGAGTTGGGGTGCTGGTCCGGGGTCACGGGTAGCCCGTGCCGAAAGGGCGTGCACGCGTGAGGCCCGGCCCAACGGTGCTGGCGGCAGCATCACCGGGCCGCTGCCGGGCACGGCGGCTGAGGTTCGTGGTTGCGGGCGCTGGTGAGCTGGTAGGACGCGCCGATCATGACCTTGCGGATGTCCTTGACCAGCGCAAGGTGGTGGTCGCCGATCACGAGCAGGACCCCGGCCACAGCTCTCGCGCAGGGAGTGCGGGAACTGGGTCCAGACCCCCCGGTCTCGCTCTCCCCGATCCTCACTCCCGGCGCCTCGCGGCCGCCGTCTTCGGTGATCCGGGTGGCGTTCACTACTGCTACTGCTACTGCTACTGCCACTGCCACTGCACGATCTGGCGCTCGACACGGGCTGTGCAGTAGGTCGCGTCCAGTACGGCGGATCGAAGGGGGCACCGCCACTCGGTGTCCGACCGACGGTCTCCATAGTGGATACGGTGTTGCTGTTATGGTGCTGGCCGAGGAGGTGGACGTTTCCGTGGCAGCAGCTGGTCCTACGCGAGCGACCCAGGTATCGGCTCGGCGCCCGGGGCGTCCGCCCGTGCCGTTGGAGCGCATCGTCTCCACCGCCCTGCAGATCGTGGACGACGAAGGGGCCGACGCTCTCTCGATGCGGACGCTGGCCCAGCGCCTGGGTTCGGGCACCGCGACGCTGTACCGGCACTTCGACAACCGGACGGCACTGGTCGCCCATGTTGTGGACCGCATGTTCGGCGCCGTGGACCTGAGCGGCGAGGAACTCCGTGCGATGGGCTGGCAGCAAGCGCTGCGGACGGTCGCGCACACCATGTTCGAGGCTCTGGCCCGGCACCGGAACGCGGCGCCCCTGATGGCCGAAGAGATACCGCTGGGGCCGAACGCCATGGCGCTGCGGGAACACTGTCTCGCGGCGCTGCTCGACAGCGGCTTCCCGCCGCGACTGGCCGCGCACACCTTCGCCACCCTCGCCCGCTACGTCCTCGGATTCGCCATACAGGTCAACGGTCATGGCGGCGGCGGGCAACGCGACGACGCGCTCCTGTCCGCCGTCTTTCAGAGCGCCGATCCGGCCTTGTTCCCGGCAACGGTCACCGTCGCCGGTTCGATGCCCGTTCCGATCGAGGACGAGTTCTCCTTCGGCCTCGAACTCCTTCTCAGGGGGCTTGCCCACCTGCGCGACGACGCCTGACCAGCCAGGACGATGCGAATCTGAGGCCGTCGGCCTGTGAAATCACAGCTCGGGGCAGTATTGCTTTCAGGGCGAAACTGCCGGAGCTGCCCATCGGCGGAGGCGTGGACCGGATCCGCGGCGCCTCAGGCGAACAAGCCCCAGAGGTATGAGGCGACAAGCACTGCGCACAGGGCGGCGGGCACGAATTTGGCAACCGGGTCGCCCTTGCGCAGGTGTACGGCCACAGCTCCGGCGAGCAGCAGGAGAAGGCCGACCCCCGCGAGGCCGCCGAGCGCAGGCACGGCGGGGCCGAGTGCCACGCCCGCGACTCCTGCCAGTTGCAGCACGCCGATGCGGCGGTAGGCGGCGACGGAGAAGCCGGTCTCGGCGGCCAGCTCGCGTGCCTTCGGCAACGCGAGTGTGTTGAGCACTCCGCTTGCCCCGAAGATCAGGACGATGGCGCAGGCGAGGGTGATGGTGAGGATCATGAGGTCTTTCCCGGGTGTCGGCGTCATGGCGGCTTGGGCGTCAAGGGTGACGACCCGATGGCGCGCAGGTCGTCACGAGAGCGTTATTGCATGTGTCGAGCTGGGTCGGGGTTCCCGGCCGGGCGCAGCACTCGGCGACCAGACGGGCGATTGAGTCGATCAGGCCGGGGCTTGTCGACGACCGCCTACTCCTGGGTATTCGTCGCGCAGCGTGCCCAGCCACCCGCCCGGAGTCTGGGAGTCCTCCTCGGGATGGTGCCCCAGGGTGTCGCGACAGCCGTTCCAACGCGGGCTGGCCGATGACGACGCGGCCGGAGAAGTCGACGACCCCGGCGTCGGGCGCCTCGACGAGGTCGCCGACGGCTGCGATGGTCTCGCCGTCGGCGAGGATGTCGACATGCTCGGCGTCCGGCCGGTGGGGCGTCATCGTGATGACCTGCGCCCCGGGCAGCAGCATGCGGCCTATTCAGTGGCCCCGGGACCGGGGTGGGTGTGGCTCGGCTGGGACATGGTGCGGCTCGTTGTACGCGGCGTCATTGCCCGCACGGCGGCCTGTGTGGTGGTGAGGAGGTCCCGGGTGGCGATGTGCCCGATGTAGCCGTCGGGTCGGATCAGCAGCAGCGTGTCACCGGTCAGGCCGTAGGCACTGCGCAGCGTGTTCTTCGGGTCGGAGAAGGTGCGGCCGTCGCCTGCGGCCGGTCCGACGGTGATCCGCTTCAGCGGGGCGCCTGTCGTCGGCCAGTGGAGGAGTTCGAGGTCACGGGCGGCGCCGGGGCCGTAGGCGATGGCGGTGAAGTGCGGTCCCCGGAAGAGGTCGAACAGGCGGGTCTCGGCGCCGTCGGCGCTGAGCAGTCGGGCGTCCGGGGCGCGGTCACCCACGCGCAGCGTGCTGGTGTCGCCGCCGTCGGCGGGGGCGAGCGGGCCGCCGTAGTAGGTCAGGGAGAGCTGCTGCTCGTCCTTGCCGCGCTTCATGCTGGAGGGGTCGAGCTTGGCGATGCCGCCCCATTTCTCGGTGGACAGGCCCAGGACGCCGGCGGCGATCGGCTGCCGCTCGGCCTCGTAGGTGGCAAGGAGGGCGGGGTCGGCTCCGGCGAGGACCTGGCCGAGTTTCCAGCCGAGGTTGTAGCCGTCCTGCATGCCGGTGTTCAGGCCTTGGGCGCCGGCCGGGGTGTGGACGTGCGCGGCGTCGCCGGCGAGGAAGACCCGTCCGCGGCCGTAGTGCTTCGCGAGGCGGATGTTGGGCCGGAAGACGGACTTCCAGTGGATCTCGTGCAGCTGGATGTGCCGGTTGCGGGTGTGGGAGTGGATCCGGTCGACGATGGCGCCGAGCTCCTGGGGCGGCTCCTCGTCGGGCGTGAGCCGGATCATCCACTGGAACGTGTCGCTGCCGGGGAGCGGGCAGGCGGCGATGAGCTTGCTGCCGAGGCCGGGCCACATGTGCCACCGGTTGCGGGCCAGGCCGCTGACGGAGGCGTCCACGATCAGCACGCGGTCGGACTCGTCCGTCGTCCCGACGAAACCGATGCCGAGCTGCTTGCGCACCGCGCTGGAGCCGCCGTCGGCCCCCACGGCATAGCGGGCGACGATCTCCTCGGCCCCGTCCGCGCCCACGACCGTGGCGAGCACCGTGTCCTCGTTCTGCGTCAGCTCGGTCAGTTCCTTGCCGAACTCGACCTCGCGGCCGAGCTCACCGAGCCGGGCGTGCAGGGCGCGGTCCGTGCGGAACTGCGGGATCAGCCAGGTGTTCGGGTACGGGACGTCCGGGGTCGGATCCGTGCGGGGGAACATCTTCCACGGCACGCTGAGGGGTCCGGCATGGAGCCCGAGCTTGGGGTAGAGGTCGCCGCCGGCCAGCACGTCGTCGAGAGCGCCGAGGTCTTCGAGGACTTCGAGGCTGCGGGGCTGGATGCCCTTGGCGCGCGAGCCGTCGAAAGCGTGGGGGGACTTGTCGACGATCCGGACGTCGAGTCCGCGGCGTACGAGGTCGATGGCCAGGGCGGAGCCCGAGGGGCCGGCGCCGATGATCAGTACGTCGATGGTCTGCGGGTTGTTGTTCATGGGTCGAGCCTTTCGGTGGGTGCGGACACGAACGGGACGAGCTGCTCGGCGACGTCGTGGGGCCGTTCGAAGGGGGCCATGTGCCCGCATTTGGTGATGATGTGATGACGGTGGGGCTTCAGCAGGGCGCGCGCCGTGTCGAAGTGGACCGGCGGCGTGACGGTGTCCTCGTCGCCCCACAGCAGCAGCGTCGGAATGCCCAGCGCCCCCGTCCGCCGGAAGAGGCCGTCACGACCGCTGAGGGGCAGGTGCTGGAGGGTGTCGAAGACCGCGTACAGCGAGCCCTCGAAGCGCAGGCAGTCGAGGACCATCTCGGTCAGTTCCGCGCCGAGCTCGGGGTCGCGGACGTTGTGCCCCAGGTGCCCCTGGAGCAGCCGGAGGCCGTGACGGCGGGCGACCACTCCGGCCAGCAGGTCGCTGCGCAGCAGCCGGTCGGGGGAAGCCGGCCGCGATTTCGCGAGACCGGCGGGGCCGACGATGGTGAGCGTGGACACCGACAACCGGTACTGGGTCGCGTACGTCATGCTGACCAGCGCGCCCATGGAGGTGCCGACCAGGTGGAGGGGCCGCGCCGTCAGGCCGAGCCGGTCCGTCAGCTCGGCCAGCTGCCGCGTGAACAGCGTCTCGTCGTATCGCGCCCGCACCCGGTCGGAGTAGCCGCGGCCGTAGGCGCTGCAGGTCAGAGTGCGCAGTCCGCGGGCGTGCAGCTCGCTGGCCAGGCCGTCCCAGTAGAAGAGCGGGATGGTCAGGCCGCCTGCCATCAGGACCACGTCCCCGTCCTCGGGCCCCGTCAGCTCGTAGTGGGTGACGCCGTCGGACAGCTCGATGAAACTGCCGCGGAGCGCCTTGCGCGAGTCGGCGGTGAGTTCGCGGTCCTCGCCCGGGGCGACGAAGTACTTCATGGAACGCGCCTCCTTGCCTTCAGTTCGCGGGGGTGTCGGCGCAGGAGCCGAGGAACGTTGCGATCGCGTCCGCGACCCACTGCGGTTCCTCCTCCGGCAGCAGATGTCCGCCGTGGGGGTGGACGAGCTCCTGGGCGCCGGGGATGTCGCGGGCGAAGTGCTGGCCGTCGATGCCCGCGCTGCGCAGCACCAGCGTGGGCACCGTGATGCGGGGGATCTGCGCGCTGCGGTCGGGCTGGTCGGTGTTGCAGAAGTCGACGAAGGCCGAGCGGTTACCGGGGCGGCTCATGAGCTGATGGGCGCGGTCCACCATGGCGTCGTCCACGATCCGCGCATGCGACCCGACGGCCTCGCGCAGGCTGCGCTCGATCGCCCCGCGCGGCATCACCCGCCTCAGCAGGGGCCGCACCAGCGGGTTGCGCGCCAGGCGCATCCCCGCGGGCACGGTCTTCCCCGGGTAGCCGGTGGCGTTGACCAGCACCAGGCCGGTCAGCCGCTCCGGATGCTCCAGCGCGACGTTCCAGGCGATGTCGCCGCCCAGGGAATTCCCGGCCACCGCGTAGCGCGGCACGCTCAGCGCCTCCACGAAGCCCGCCACCGCCGCGGCGTACGCCGGGACGCGGTAGTCGCGATCCTTGCGCGGTCCGGTCAGCCCGAACGCCGGCAGGTCGGGACGGATGACGTCGAACGAATCCGACAGCAGATCCGTCACGCGGTCGAAGTGCTGCAGGGACGAGGCACTGCCGTGCAGCAGCACGAGCGCCGGGCCGTGCCCACCGCGCTTGTAGTGGATCCGCAGGCCGTCCACCTCGACGAACCGGGAATCGGGCTGGGGCTCGGACCAGATATCCATAATGGATACACTGTTGCCGATAAGGTGGTCGTGTCAAGTGGAAGCCCTTGTCGCGGGCGCGGCATGGCGCTTCGCCTCGGCCGACTCCCGCCCGAACGGAAGGTGCGCTGTACATGACACTCCGACGCGTTCTCGGTGGACTGGGCGCCGCGGCGGCCCTCGGTGCTGCTGCGGCGGTCAGCACGCGTCGCCGCGCTCTGGCGGCAGTCCCCCGCGAGCTGTGGCACCCCGTGCTCTGCCTCCCGCTGAACTTCGGCAACCCGGTCACTCTGGCCATCGCCCGCCGCCTCGTACCCTTGGCGGGAGCCGCCGTGAGGCCCGGCGTCCGCGTCGAGCGGCGCACGCTGCCGGCCACGGCCGACGACCTCCCCGTAGAGGTGCTCACCTACCAGGCATCAGGCCGAACGCCGCGCGCGGCGCTGCTCTGGATCCACGGCGGAGGAACCGTCATGGGTGCCGCTCGGCAGGAGAACACCTGGTGCAGCCGCGTCGCCGACGAACTCGGCGCTCTGGTCGTCAGCGTCGACTACCGCCTCGCACCCGAAAATCCGTACCCAGCAGCCCTGGACGACTGCTTCGGTGCGCTCCGCTGGCTTCACGCCAGTGCCGCCGCCCTCGGCATCGACCCCTCCCGCATCGCCGTCGGCGGCGAAAGCGCTGGAGGCGGACTCGCCGCCGCCGTAGTCCAGCGCGCCCACGATTCAGGACTGCCGGTCCGGTTCCAACTCCTCGTCTACCCCATGCTCGACCACCGCACGGCTCTACGTGTGGACCCTCCCAACAGCGCCATCTATACGTGGGCCCCGGACTCCAACCGCTTCGCCTGGACCTCCTACCTCGGCCGCCCGCCACAGGACCTCGACGATCGCCCCTACATCGCGGCGGCAAGGCGCAGGGACCTCGACGGGCTGCCGCCCGCGTGGATCGGCGTGGGGGACCTCGACCTGTTCCACGACGAAGACGTCGACTACGCCCGACGCCTGAACGAGGCCGGCGTCGCCTGCGCGCTGCGTCTCGAACCAGGCATGTACCACGGTGCAGATGCCCTGCTCGACGGCAAAGCACCTTCAATGTCCGCTTTCCGCACCGCCGCCCTCGACGCTCTGCGAACTGCCCTGGCACAGCCCTGACCGCCCCTCGTGCCGAGCCGGCCTCGGCGACCAGGCCGACTCGGTCAGTCGAGAGCAGGAAGCCCACGGCCAACGCCTTCTCGGCACCCAGGCACTCGAACGCGCGCGCCATCGAACCAGCCATGGCATGCCGCTGGAAGCTGATCTCCAACCACCAGCAGGTGACAGGCTGAGCACTGGCCACGGGTGAACAAGTAGCGTGCCCAGATGGTGACAACCATCGCGCTTCAGGTCTGAGCGCTGTTTCCCGGAGCGGCTGCTCACCCGGTTGCAGGCGGAGGAGGACGCCGCCGGCACGGTCGACTGGAACGTGGCCATCGACTCGACGTCCGTGCGTGTCCACCAGCACGCGGCGGGCGCGAGGCAGGCCCCGCCGCCTCCCGCCTTCGAAAAGGGGGAGGTGAAGGGGGCGGTTCGTCGGGATCCGGCCGTGCGGTCGTTGATCGTCCGCCTGGTGGAGGTGGTCGAGGCGGCCGTCCGACAGGCTTCGACGCCGAGCACCACAAGACCCGCAACACCGTCGAACGAGCAGTGAACAGGCTCAAGCAGTTCCGCGCCGTCGCCACCAGATACGACAAGAGGGCATACGTCTACCCCGGAACCGTCACCCTCGCAGCCATCCTCATCCGGCCGGGCGGTGGCCTGCGCGGTGGTGCCGTGCACGGCGAACGCGTCGGCTGCCCCCGTCACCTCCAGCACCTGCCGGAGCGCCGCGCTCGGGGAGACGGGGGCCAGGCCGATCCCCTGGGCGCGCGCGGCGTCGCGTAGGGCGAGGAGGAGGCCAGGCCCTCGGCGGTGAACAGCTCCACCGCATTGACACCGCATTGAGGTCGATCGCGAGCAGGCGGGGCCGGGTCCCGAGGGCCTCGCGCAGGGCTTGCTCTCCGGTGGTCCTGGTGCCGGTGTGCAAGTCGCCGGACAGGACGCAGGCGACGGCGTCCCCGACCCGGACCGTGTCCGTCTTCAGTCCGGGCGCCGGCATCGGCAGGCCTGCAGCGCCAGTGCTCATGGCGGCCTCCTTGCGGTCCCGGGCGGAGGTCGCCGTTCCGCGGACACGCCCGGTCAGGGGCCCCGGCCGGGGGGGCTACCACCGTACGCCTCCGGCTCCCGCGGCGAGTCCGAAGACCGCGCGGGCGGGCCGGGTGGCCGGCTGCGGCCCTGCGCCGGCGCGGGTTGAAAGTCCGCGGGCCGGAGAGAAGCGAGGAGGGGGTGACGGGCCGGGCCGGGCAGCGCCACCGGGAGCAGGCGCCGGGGCGCCGCGCCGGGCCGCACCCGTGCTGTTCCCGACGCAGGGCGACGACCGAGGACGGAAGGCAGGTGAGCAGTTCCGTGATCCGCCCGCCCGACTGCCGCGGTGCCACCGGGCCGCCGCCCGTCCGGGTGCCGCTGCTGACCATGCACTGGCGGCAGCAGGCGTTCGTGCACGGGCCCTACCCTCCCGGCGACGTGCAGGCACTGCTCCCACCGGGGCTGGAGGCCGACCTCTTCGACGGGCGGGCGTGGGTGAGCCTGACGCCTTTCGTGATGCGCAGGGTGCGCCTGCTCGGGGACCCGCTCGTCCCGGACACGTACCCGGAGACGAATCTGCGCACGTACGTGCGGCACCGCGGCGGGCCGCCGGGCCTGTGGTTCTTCTCGCTCGACGTCACCCAGCCGCTGCTCCTGGCGGCCCGCGCCCTCGCGGTGCCGTACCACCTCGCCCGGCTCACCGTTGCCGACGGCGGCCCCGGCTGCCGCTACACCGGCCGCCGCGGGCCCGGCGACACCCGTTACGACATCGTGGTGCGCACCCGAGGCCCGGAAGCCGCCGGGGCCTTCGACGTATGGCTCACCCACCGCTTCCACGCCTACTCGGCACGCGCCGGACGCCTCTGGCGCACCCCGGTCCGGCACGGGCCCCGGCCCCTGCTCCGGGCGACGGCGGCCTCGGCCGGGCAGACGCTGACCCGCGCCGCGGGCCTTCCCGATCCCCCCGGCGCGTCCCTGGTGCACACCTCCCCCCGCGTCGGGCCCGTCGCCCTCGGCCCTGCCAGGCCGGCGTGAACGCCCCGGAGGCGCCGTACGGCCGGATCCGCGAGCAGGTCGCGGCCCGCGCCGGACGCCTGTGGGACACCGCCCTGACCCTCCACCGCGACCCCGAGCCCGCCTACGAGGAGCACCGGGCGGCCGCGCTGCTCGGGTCCGAGCTGGAACGGGAGGGTTTCCGGGTGGAGCGCGGGACGGGCGGACTGCCCACCGCGTTCACCGCGTCCGCCGGCAGCGGCCGGGGACCCGTGGTGGCCCTGCTGATGGAGTACGACGCGCTGCCGGGACTCGGTCACGCCTGCGGGCACAACCTGATCGCCGCGGCCGGTCTGGGGGCGGCGACCGCCCTGCGGGCCGCCCTGGGCGAGGACGGCCTCCGAGGCACGCTCCTGGCCGTCGGCACGCCCGCCGAAGAGCGGGGCGGCGGAAAGGTCGCGCTGGTGGAAGCCGGGGTGTTCGACGGCGTGGACGCGGCCTTGATGGTGCATCCCGGCGTCCACGACTGGTCGTGGGCGCCGCTGACGGCCAGTGCCCAGGTCCGGGTCGGGTTCCACGGCCGTGCCGCCCACCCGACCGGCAACCCCACCGAGGGCATCGACGCCCTGGGCGCCCTGGTCCAGCTGTTCAACACGCTGGGCGTGCTGCAGCGCCGGCTCCCGGCCGGCTCCCACGTCCAGGGCATCGTCACCGACGGCGGACGGGCCACCAACATCGTGCCCGCATACGCCGAATGGCTGTTCGGGCTGCGCGGCGCGACCACGGCCGCACTGGAGGATCTGGCGGGCGAGCTGCAGCGGTGCGCAGAGGGAACCGCCGCGGCCACCGGGACGGCCGCCGTCGTGGAGCGGGTGGGCGGGCGCTACGAGCACTTCCGCGACAACCCCGTCCTCTCCGGCCGGTTCGGCGCGCACCTCGCGCGGGCCGGGATCCGGCTCACGGACCCGGAGCCCGGCGTGTACCTGGGCTCGTCCGACATCGGCAACGTCAGTACGCGGGTACCTGCCATCCACCCCTTCATCGCCCTCGTGGACGCGGCCGACGGCTCCGACCACACTCCGGCGTTCGCCGCCGCGGCCGCATCACCCCGCGGGCGCCGCGTGCTGCTCGCCGCAGCCGCCGCACTCGCCTGCACGGCATCGGACGTATTGCTGCGTCCGGAAGTCGGCGCGCGGGCCTGGGCGGCACTGCAGGAGAAGGCAGGGGGCTGATCCCGCTCGGCCCCGGCTCCGCGCGGACCGGGCAGCACCGCGCGGACCGGGCAGCCGAAACGGCCCGCCGGACGCGCCGGCGGGCCGTCGGGCCCTCGGGAAGGACCGGGGTCAGCCCTTGAGCCGGGCGAGGGCGAAGTCGAGCCCGGTGCCGAGCAGTGCGGAGTCCGTCGCCCCGCCGGCCAGGACGATGTCGTTGCCGGCAAGGGCGATACCGCGGGCTGCGTCCGCGAGGCCCTCGAAGTCGACGACGGCGATGCCGTCCCCGCCGCCGAAGGTGGTGTCGAGGTCTCCGTCGGGTTCGATGCGCAGGACGCAGGCGTCACCCGCGGTCGGGTCGAGCGGGAAGGGGGAAACCTCGCCGGTCAGGCCGACCGTCACGATGTTGCCGCTGCCGTCCACGGCGACGTCGCGGGCCTCGTCGGCCAGCAGGGTGTTCACGTTGACGGTCAGCTTGCCGTCGCCGCTGAAGCCGGTGTCCAGGCTGCCGTCGGAGTTGTAGCGGGCCACCGCGTGCTTGAGGGGGCCGCCGAGGCCGAACGGTTCGGGCGCGCCCGCGGCGCCCACGACCACGTAGTCGCCACCCGGGGCGCGGGTGAAGCCGAATCCGATGTCGAAGAGCCCGCCGCTCATGTCGGTGGTCACGATGCCGTCACCGCCGCCGAAGCCGGTGTCCAGGGTGCCGTCGGAGTTGAACCGGGCCAGCAGGAAGTCGCCGTCGACGCTGAGGTCCTGGGTGTCGGCGGTGGTGCCGGCGGCGATGAACTTTCCGCCCGGGAGCTCCTCGGCGGCGAAGAAGTGGTCGCCTGCGCCGAAGTCCCGCAGGACGGCACCGTCGACGCCGTCACCGTCGCCGGTGCCGAAGCCGGTGTCCAGGGTGCCGTCGGAGTTGAACCGGGCGACGAACGAGTCCGCGCCGGCCGCGCCGGCCACCAGGATGTCGCCGCCGCTCGTTTCGCTCATGCCCCGGATCCCGGTGCCGAGCAGCCCCCCGAGCGTCGGGTTGAAGGTGACCTTGCCGTCACCGCCGCCGAAGCTGGTGTCCAACTGCCCGGTGCTGCGGTCGAGTTTGGCGATCGCGGCGTCGGCGATCTGCTCCTGGCGGGTGAGACCGCCCACCAGGATCCCGCCGCCGGAGGTGGCGATGACGGAGCGGGCGATCGCCACGGTGTCGCCGAACTCGATGGTGACCTTGCCGTTGCCGGTGCCGTTGTCCCCGTCGAAGGCGGTGTCCAGGGAGCCGTTGGAGTGGTGCTTGGTCACGCCGAACGCGTTGCCGCCGCCGGCTCCGGGCAGGTTGAGGCCGCTGCGTCCGACGGTGAACAGATCACCGTTGGAGGTGCGGAGGAGGTCGTTGCCGATCTCCGGCTCCGCGGGCGTCATGCCGAAGTCGACGGTGGTCTTCCCGTCGCCGCTGAACGTGGTGTCCAGGTCACCGGGCGCTGCCGCCGCACCCGGCGCGAAGGCCATCACCATGCCGAACGCGAGCGCGCCGACGAACGCCGCGCGCGGCCGCACAGCCGTCCGACGCCTGCCGAACCGGAACGTCCTGCTCATGAGCCGTCCTCCTCGATCTTCGTGCTCACCCATGAGGTACGTTCCTGCCCGCCCCGTGCGGAGCCGGCAGGAACGGGGAACGCCGCACCCCGCACCGAAGCCTGCGAGAAGTCCCGGCCCGGGGGTTCGTCCTGTTCCTGGACCGTCCCACCCGCCTCGTGCCGCGGCCCAGTCGCACCCCGAGGGCGCACGGAATCGCGCCACCCGGGCGCCATGCGCATGCATCGGCGCACGCGGCCGTCCGGTGTACGGCCGGTTGACGTGCTCGGTTCCCGGGCCGGTGCGGTGGAGCGTCGGCGGCAGAGGTGCTGGTCGTCCGGCGGGCGGGTGGTGGGTGATCCTTGAGGGATGCGTGCCGCCCGCCTGATCCGCATGGCCCTCCTGATCCAGTCGAACGCCGGCCTGACCACGGCCGCTCTCGCCCCGACTCCGCGGCGCCCGCGAGTTCCTGAGCGGGAACGGGCCCCGCGTGCGCGGGGATCGGATGCAGGAGACAGCGCGCGCTTTCGAGGTGCAGGGAACACCGGCTCACTGAATTTGTGCAGTTTCCTGATGGGCCAGTTGTCTGACCTGGAGTGTGGTGCTTGATTGTGCAGGTTGGTTGGACGTTGCGCAGTTTCATTGGTCTGCGGCAGGTGTGCTGTGGGTTTGAAGGGGAGAGGTACTGCGGTTCCATATTTAATCTGGGGTTGTGATTGAAGTAGGCTCTCATTTTGGTGGGGTTGGATTCCGTTGAGCGTGGTGTGCGGGGTAGGAGGTATGGCTGCCTTATGAAGGTATGTTGGTGTTTGTGATCTGGTGTGGTGGCTCTTGAGGGCTGGGTGGTTGTGGGTAGATGGGGTCGGTGGTCGGTGTTGGTTGCCCCAGGGTGCCCACAGCAGACGGCGGTCTCTGCCCGCCTAAGCAGGGACAGAGACCGCGTGGGGTGTTTTTCTCCGCACCGTGCGCCTCCTGGTTGCAGGCCAGGAGGCGCGACGCGTTTAGAGGTGGCTGAGCAGCCACTCCGCGCCCTGGACGAGCCAGTGCGCGGTCTCGCCGGCCAGCTGGGTGAGGAAGGCCTGGCCCGTGGCTGCGAGCAGACTCACGCGTGTGGTGCTGTGGTTCTCACCCCGGTCGAGCGGCGCCCCACTGTCCTCCGGATCATCGGACTCCGGAACGTTGCTGTTCCCGGGCATTGAAACCCCCCCCATCGGACCGCCGTGCGCATCAGCGGGAGAGCCGGGACCGACGGTCCGTCAAACCGCGGCCCTCCAGGAGCTGCGCACAAGAGGGGGGTACCGGCGGTTACTTAGTGGCAACGTCCGGTCCCGAGACCAACCGCTATCAGGGCTTGGTGGGTCCCTTCAAGAAACACGGTTTCCGCCACAGTCGCGGTATGCCTGCCTGAATCGGGCGTGGTGGAACTTTTATTGACGCCATAACGGGTGAATCAGACAGCCTTTCACGATGCCCTGATCACAGGTTTTCGATTGTATGTGCGTTTTGCCGCTGACCTACCATCCGTTGCGATGGTTGGCCAAGGCCCCTTTCCTCAGCGCAGCTGAAACTGTTGCGAAATGGCTTGCGAGCTGCACCGGGACCAGTGCCACAGCCCATCGATACGAAGAGGGGGAGCGGAGCGAATCCGCCCAACGGGCCCTAGGGCCATACTCCATGAAACGGGGTCTACTCCTGCGGAGCAGGCCGCTTTCGGGGTGGAGCGAAGCGGAACCCCGAGCCGTCCGGAGCGAAGCGCAGGACACCGGCCCCGAAGGCCGGCCTAGAGGAGGCGAAGCGCCCTCCCGCTGAACGAAGCGAAGCGCTTCACTGCTTCGGAGCGAAGCGGAGGAGCAGGCGCCGAAGGCGCCTCGGCTGAGCGCAGCGAAGCCGGTTCTCTCCTGAGCGGGCAACGCTCAGGGACTCGCTGGGTTCGGCTTTGCCGAACCCAGCCGAGCGCAGCGAGGCGGTCTCCGTGTTCTGGAGCGCAGCGGAGGCGGTCCCCCTGCCAAGCGCGCAGCGCTTGGCGGTTCTGCTAGGGCCGCGAAGCGGCCCTAG
>NZ_JBVIDV010000004.1:370729-387986 GCF_055572195.1 Streptomyces sp. NPDC030809 | reverse complement strand
CAGGGCACCATCGTCAAGGTCGCCGTCGAGGAAGGCCAGCAGGTCGCCGAAGGCGACCTCGTCGTGGTCCTCGAAGCCATGAAGATGGAACAGCCCCTGAACGCCCACCGCTCCGGAACCATCGTGGGACTCAACGCCGAAGTCGGCGCCTCCCTCACCTCCGGCGCCACCATCTGCGAAATCAAGGACAACTGAGGCACGGAGGGCCCTGGGCCCTCCGTCCGTCCGCGTACGCACACCAAGGCCCCGCCCGGTCCGACCGGGCGGGGCCTCGGCCGTACCCCGGGACGCCCGCACCCGCCGGGCGCCCGCCTGGGCCGTGCCTTCCGTGGCAGCCGTGCCTTCCGTAGGGGCCGCGCCTTCCGTAGGGGCCGCGCCTTCCGGCGCCCCGGCCCGAGCCGGTCCGGAGCCGGCCTAAGCCGGTCAACGGCGGCCCCTCATGTCCGCGACCCGGGCCCGGTCCGCCGGGTCCGCGAGGGCCGCGGCCCGCAGCTGGGCGGCCGCACCGGCCCGGCGCTGCACCGGCAGCGGGGACTCCCGCCGCTGCGGCCGGCGGCCGCCGCCCATGCCCTCCCCCGCGCCCGCGCCGCCGGGCTGGAGGCCCGAGCCGGCCACGGCGATCTGCACGCCCTGGTCGGCGAGCGCCTGCAGCTCGCTCTGGGCCCGGTCGTCGTGCGGCGGGGGTTCGTCCGTCACCAGACGGGTGATGAACTCCGTCGGCACGGTCTGGAACATGGTGTCGGTACCGAGCTTGGTGTGGTCGGCGAGGACCACCACCTCGGTCGCCGCCTGCACCAGGGCCCGGTCCACGCTCGCGGAGAGCATGTTGGAGGTGGAGAGCCCGCGTTCGGCGGTGAGACCGCTGCCCGAGAGGAAGGCCCGGGAGACGCGCAGCCCCTGGAGGGACTGCTCGGCCCCGCTGCCCACGAGGGCGTAGTTGGACCCGCGCAGGGTCCCGCCCGTCATCACCACTTCCACCCGGTTGGCGTGCGCGAGGGCCTGGGCGACGAGCAGCGAGTTGGTGACCACGGTGAGTCCGGGCACCCGCGCGAGCCGGCGGGCCAGCTCCTGGGTGGTGGTGCCCGCGCCGACGACAACGGCCTCGCCTTCTTCGACGAGGCCGGCCGCGACATCGGCGATGGCGGTCTTCTCCGCCGTCGCGAGATGGGATTTCTGCGGAAAGCCGGACTCCCGCGTGAAACCGCCCGGCAAAACCGCACCGCCGTGCCGGCGGTCGAGGAGTCCTTCTGCCTCCAGCGCCCGCACGTCGCGCCGTACGGTCACTTCTGAGGTCTGGACGACGCGGGCGAGCTCCCGGAGCGACACGGCTCCGTTGGCGCGCACCATTTCGAGGATCAATTGGCGACGTTCAGCAGCGAACACGAAACTGACAGTAACCCCAACGACCGTCTGCGTTCAGCTCCTTGCGCCGAATTACAGAAATTGTCCGTGCGGCGGGGCCGGGAGTGGTATACGCGCCGCCCGCTCCGGGCCGCCGGAATCCGGCGGCCCGTCACCGCGCCCCAAAGCCCTTGCGGACGAAGGCGGTTAGCCGGGGCTCAGGCCTCGCCGGTGGCCTTGCGGGTGTGCAGCTGGCGGGCGACCTCCGCGATCGAACCCGACAAGGAGGGGTACACCGTGAACGCGTTTGCGATCTGCTCGACGGTCAGGTTGTTGTCGACCGCGATCGAGATCGGGTGGATCAGCTCGCTCGCGCGCGGGGAGACGACCACGCCGCCGACCACGATGCCGGTGCCGGGGCGGCAGAACAGCTTCACGAAGCCGTCCCGGATGCCCTGCATCTTGGCCCGCGGGTTGCGCAGCAGCGGCAGCTTCACCACACGGGCCTCGATCTTGCCCGCGTCCACGTCGGCCTGGGTGTAGCCGACGGTGGCGATCTCCGGGTCGGTGAAGACGTTCGAGGAGACGGTCTTCAGGTTCAGCGGGGCCACCGCGTCGCCGAGGAAGTGGTACATCGCGATGCGGCCCTGCATGGCGGCCACCGAGGCGAGCGCGAAGACGCCCGTCACGTCTCCGGCCGCGTACACGCCGGGCGAGGTGGTGCGGGAGACCTTGTCGGTCCAGATGTGGCCCGAGTCCTTGAGCTTGACCCCGGACTCCTCCAGGTTCATGTCCGCGGTGTTCGGGATGGCGCCGACCGCCATCAGGCAGTGCGTGCCGGAGATGACCCGGCCGTCGGCGAGCGTGACCTCGACCCGGTCGCCCACGCGCTTGGCGGACTCGGCGCGGGCGCGCGAGATGACGTTCATGCCGCGGCGGCGGAACACGTCCTCCAGGACGGCGGCCGCGTCGGGGTCCTCGCCGGGGAGGACCCGGTCGCGGGAGGAGACGAGGGTGACCCGGGAGCCGAGGGCCTGGTAGGCGCCGGCGAACTCGGCGCCGGTGACGCCGGAGCCGACCACGATGAGCTCCTCGGGCAGCTCTTCGAGGTCGTAGACCTGGGTCCAGTTGAGGATGCGCTCGCCGTCGGGCTGGGCGTCGGGGATCTCGCGGGGGTGGCCGCCGGTCGCGATGAGCACCGCGTCGGCCGTCAGGATGGTCTCGCTGCCGTCGGCGGCCGTGACGATCACGTCGCGGGTGCCGTCGATGCCCTGCGGGCCGCCGAGCCGGCCGCGGCCGCGCATGACGCGGGCGCCGGCCCGGGTGACGGAGGCGGTGATGTCGTGCGACTGGGCGAGGGCGAGCCGCTTCACACGGCGGTTGACCTTGCCGAGGTCCACGCCGACCACGCGGGCGCTCTGCTCCAGCGGCGGGGTGTCGTCGGCGACGATGATGCCGAGCTCCTCGTACGAGGAGTCGAAGTTCGTCATCACCTCAGCCGTGGCGATCAGGGTCTTCGACGGTACGCAGTCGGTCAGCACCGATGCTCCGCCCAGACCGTCGCAGTCGACGACGGTCACCTCCGCGCCGAGCTGGGCGCCCACGAGCGCCGCCTCATACCCGCCGGGTCCGCCGCCGATGATCACGATCCGGGTCACGAAAAGTCCGCCTCACGTCTACCCGGCCGGCTGCCGCCCCGGCCGGTGGTCCGGGGGGTGTCCCCGGGGGATGCATTCCGTTCTCATTGTCCCGCACGCGCCAAGGTGCTTCATCCAGGGCCGGGGCTCCGTACGGGCCCTGCTTCCGCTCGGCTCCGGGAGGCGGGCGGAGGGCCCGCCACGGCCGACCCTCCCGTACCCTCGATCCCATGTCGCTCTACGCCGCGTACGCCGGCAACCTCGACGCGCGGCTGATGACGCGCCGCGCTCCGCACTCCCCGCTGCGTGGCACGGGCTGGATCAACGACTGGCGGCTCACCTTCGGGGGCGAGCAGATGGGCTGGGAGGGTGCCCTCGCCACGATCGTCGAAGCCCCGCGCTCCCAGGTGTTCGTCGCCCTGTACGACATCGCCCCGCTCGACGAGGACTCCATGGACCGGTGGGAGGGCGTCGGCCTCGACATCTACCGCCGGATGCGGATCCGCGTGCACACCCTGGACGGCGAGGAGGCCGCCTGGGTGTACGTGCTCAACGGCTACGAGGGCGGCCTGCCCTCGGCCCGCTACCTGGGTGAGATCGCCGACGCGGCCGAATCCGCCGGCGCCCCGCACGACTACGTGATGGAACTGCGCAAGCGCCCCTGCTGAGGCCGGTCCGAGCCCGTCCCGGACCCCTCCGGGACGGGCTCCCGGACCCTCGCCGGGCCCCCGCTCCCGGCCGCCGCCGAACCCGCCTGCGGACATTTCGTCGGAAACGACAAGGCAACGATCCGAACACCGTGAGCTGTGCCATCTACGCGCGTAGGAAATGAGCGGCTACCCTCGTCCGCGTGAACGCATCTGCTACCGACCCCCACGCCTCCGCCGCTGCCGCAGCGGCACGCCTGCGTGAGCTCACCGGCGCCGAAACCCACGACGTGGCGCTCGTGATGGGCTCCGGCTGGGCCCCCGCCGCCGAGGCCCTCGGCGCCCCCGAGGCCGAGTTCCCGGTGACCGAGCTCCCCGGCTTCCCCCCGGCCGCCGTCGAAGGACACGGCGGCAAGATCCGCTCGTACAAGATCGGTGACAAGCGCGCCCTGGTCTTCCTCGGCCGGACCCACTTCTACGAGGGCCGCGGCGTCGCCGCCGTCGCCCACGGTGTCCGCACCGCCGTCGCCGCGGGCTGCAAGACCGTCGTGCTGACCAACGGCTGCGGCGGTCTGCGCGAGGGCATGCGCCCCGGCCAGCCCGTCCTGATCAGCGACCACATCAACCTGACGGCCACCTCGCCGATCCTCGGCGCGAACTTCGTGGACCTCACCGACCTGTACTCGCCGCGGCTGCGCGCGATGTGCAAGGAGATCGACGAGACCCTCGAAGAGGGCGTCTACGTGCAGTTCCCCGGCCCGCACTACGAGACCCCGGCCGAGATCAACATGATCCGCGTCATGGGCGCCGACCTGGTCGGCATGTCCACCGTGCTGGAGGCCATCGCCGCCCGCGAGGCCGGCGCCGAGGTGCTGGGCATCTCCCTGGTCACCAACCTGGCCGCGGGCCTCTCCGGCGAGCCGCTGAACCACGAGGAGGTCCTGCAGGCGGGCCGCGACTCGGCCGCCCGCATGGGCCAGCTGCTCACGCAGGTCCTCGCCCGGATCTGAGCCGGACCACCCGTACGGAAAGGGAACCAGTGCAGGACGATCTGATCGCACGCGCCCGGGCCTGGCAGGCGGAGGACCCGGACCCGGAGACCGCCGCCGAGCTCGGCCGGCTCATCGAGGCCGGGAACACCGCCGAGGGGGCCGCCGACCTCGCGGCCCGGTTCGCCGGCACCCTCCAGTTCGGCACCGCGGGCCTCCGCGGGGAGCTGGGTGCGGGACCGATGCGGATGAACCGCTCGGTGGTCATCCGGGCCGCCGCCGGCCTCGCCGCCTACCTGAAGTCCAAGGGCCACGAGGGCGGGCTCGTCGTCGTCGGGTACGACGCGCGCCACAAGTCCGCCGACTTCGCCCGCGACACGGCCGCCGTGATGACGGGTGCCGGGCTGCGCGCCGCCGTCCTGCCCCGCCCGCTGCCCACGCCGGTCCTCGCGTACGCGATAAGGCACCTGGGCGCCGTCGCGGGCGTCGAGGTCACCGCGAGCCACAACCCGCCCCGGGACAACGGCTACAAGGTGTACCTCGGCGACGGTTCGCAGATCGTCTCCCCGGCGGACACGGAGATCGCGGCCGAGATCGCGGCCGTCGGCGCGCTCGCGGACGTACCGCGCCCGGACTCGGGCTGGGAGCAGCTCGGCGAGGAGGTCCTGGAGGCCTACCTGGCGCGTACGGACGCGGTGCTGAGCCCCGGCTCCCCGCGCGGGGTGCGGACCGTCTACACGGCCATGCACGGGGTCGGCAAGGACGTGGTCCTGGCCGCCTTCGAGCGGGCCGGGTTCCCGGCCCCGGTGCTGGTGGCCGAGCAGGCCGAGCCCGACCCGGAGTTCCCGACGGTGGCCTTCCCGAACCCGGAGGAGCCGGGGGCGATGGACCTGGCCTTCGCCGCGGCCGCCGAGGCCGGCCCGGACATCGTGATCGCGAACGACCCGGACGCGGACCGCTGCGCGGTGGCCGTCCCCGACGATGCGGCCGAGGGCGGCTGGCGGATGCTCCGCGGGGACGAGGTGGGCGCGCTGCTGGCCGCCCACCTGGTCCACAAGGGCGCCTCCGGCGTGTTCGCGGAGTCGATCGTGTCCTCCTCGCTGCTCGGCCGGATCGCCGAGGCGGCGGGCGTGGGCTACGCGGAGACCCTGACCGGCTTCAAGTGGATCGCGCGCGTCGAGGGCCTGCGGTACGGCTACGAGGAGGCGCTGGGCTACTGCGTGGACCCCGAGGGGGTCCGCGACAAGGACGGCATCACGGCCGCCCTGCTGGTGGCCGAGCTGGCCTCCGAGCTCAAGGAGCAGGGCCGTACGCTGACCGACCTGCTGGACGACCTGGCGATGGCCCACGGCCTGCACGCCACCGACCAGCTGTCGGTGCGGGTCCAGGACCTGTCGGTGATCGCCGACGCGATGCGGGCGCTGCGCGAGCAGCCGCCGGCCTCGCTGGCGGGGCTGCGGGTGGTCTCCGCCGAGGACCTGTCGCAGGGCTCGGCGGCGCTGCCGCCCACCGACGGCCTGCGCTACCGCCTCGACGGCGACTACAAGGCCCGGGTGATCGTCCGCCCGAGCGGCACCGAGCCCAAGCTCAAGTGCTACCTGGAGGTCGTGGTCCCGGTCGCCGAGGCCTCCGAGCTCGCCTCGGCGCGGGTGCGCGGCCAGGAGATCCTGGACGCGGTCAAGAAGGACCTGGCGGCCGCCGCGGGCATCTGATCCCCGCCCGGCCCCCGCGCAGGCCCCCGGAGCTCCGGCTTCCGGGGGCCTGCGCCGTTCCCGGCGCGCGCCGCGGGCCGTCCCGTGCTGTGCTCGTAGAGGCAGTCCGCCACGAGCACGGCACGGCGAAGAGACGGAGGAAGCGCCATGGACAGGAAGCTGCGGGCCCGGGACATCATGACCGCCGGGGTGCAGTGCGTGCGCGAGGACCAGACCCTGCTGGACGCCTCCCGCATGATGCGCGACCTGGGAGTGGGCGCGCTGCCGATCTGCGGGACCGACGAACGCCTCAAGGGCATGATCACGGACCGGGACATCGTGGTGAAGTGCTGCGCCGAGGGCATCGATCCGGCCGACATGCAGGCCGGCTCGCTGGCCGGCGTACTGCACTGGGTCGATGCGGAGTCCGATGCGAACGAGGCCGTGGACACCATGGAGGTCCACCAGATCAAGCGCCTGCCGGTGATCGACGTGGTCAACGGCCACCGCCTGATCGGCATGATCACGGAGGCGAACCTCGCGAAGAACCTCAGCGACGAGGCCATGGCGGAGTTCGCCGCCCGCGTGTACGCCGCGAACTGACGGCCCGCTCCCGGCCGGTCAGGCCGGGGGCTCCGGCTTGAGGATCGCGAAGGGCGCGCCGGCCGGGTCGGCCAGCCAGGCCATCCGCCCCACCCCGTCCATGGTGGCGGCGGGCATGAGCACCGACCCGCCGGCGCCCTGCGCCCGGGCGACGGTCTCGTCGGCATCGGCCACGGCGAAGTACGGGATCCAGCGGTGCGGGGCGCTCGCGCCGCCGATGTCGTCGGGGGCGACCCCGCCGAAGGAGGCGTCCTCCTGGTCGCCCTCGGCGGTGGACAGCACCCGGTACGTCATCCCGCCCGGGGAGTCCATGTCGGCGTGCCGCCAGCCGAACAGCCCGCGGTAGAAGGCGATCGAGGCGACCGGGTCGGAGGCCATCAGCTCCACCCACACCAGCGTGTCGTCCTCGGAGGTCCGCTCCAGGCCCTTGGTCTTCCCGGGCTGCCAGACGGCGAACTCGGCCCCGTCCGGGTCCGTGCAGTGGGCGAACCACCCCTCCCCCATGACGTCCACCGGCTCCACCCGCACCCGGCCGCCGCCCTCGCGCACCGCGGCCGCGGTGGCCTGCGCGTCGGGGGTGCAGAAGTAGATGGTCCAGGCGGGCCGGGCGCCCTCCTCCGTCAGCGGGCCGACGGCGGCGACCGTACGGCCGCCCTTGCGGAACATCCGGTAGCCGCCGCCGTCGGGGCCGGGGGGTGCGACCGCCTCCCAGCCGAACACGGCCCGGTAGAAGGCGGCGGAGGCGTCGACGTCCGGGCTGCCGAGGTCGAGCCAGTTCGGCGCGCCGGTCGTGAAGTCGGTGCTGAGCATGGTGCGGTGGCCCTGTCTGTGCGCGGGGGACGATCAGCCCACCTTGGCGGAGCCCGCGGTTCCGCGGCCCGCCGCCGCGCCGCCCCGTCCCCCGAAGCGGCGCTCCTCGTCCGCCGCGGGGCTCAGGACCCCGAGCGGCCCGGGGCGGGGGTGGCCCGGACGATCTCGCCGAGGGTGGGGACCGCCTCCGGGCGGGCCCGTACGGCCTCCGTGCACTCCCAGGCCCGCGGCGGGTCCGCGTCCGGGCCGCCCAGCACCACGGGGCCCGGCCCCTCGGCCGCCGCGCTCCCGGCGAGGGTGCACACGATCTGGGCCAGCGCCAGCGGGGGCAGGTCCTCCGGCTTGCGGCTCAGCCGCAGGGTGCCGCCCGGGTCCCCGGACCGGGGGGCCTTCACGGACAGCTTGTCCGGCACCCCGGAGGAGAACCCGGCGTCCCGCTCCGCGCCCGACAGGGGCCGCTGGAGTTCGGCGAGCAGGGCCTGGGCGACCGGCACCCGCGCGTTGCGCACGGGCTGCTTCTCGGAGATGTGGACCACCCGCTGGATGCCCACGAGCTGCGAGCCGCAGACCATCTCCACCGTGGCCCGGAAGCCCTCCGCGCGGTCCGCGTCCGACTGGGCGGGCTTGTCGCAGGAGACCCGCGAGGGGGCCGCGCCCACGTCCACGGGGACCGTCGTGGCCCGGATCCCGCAGCCGCCGGCCAGGGCCGCGGGCAGCAGGACGAGGGCGGCCGCCCACCGTGTCGCCTTCACGCCCCCGCCTCCGCTGCGGTGAGGTCCGCCGGCAGCCGCAGGGTGAACAGCGCCCCGCCCTCGGGCGAGTTCTCGGCGGTGATGTCCCCGCCGTGGATGTGCGCGTTCTCCATCGCGATGGACAGCCCCAGGCCGCTGCCGTCCGATTTCGGCCGCGAGGCACTCGCCTTGTAGAACCGGTCGAAGACGTGCGGCAGCACGTCCTCGGGGATGCCCGGCCCGTTGTCCTTGACCGCGATCACCAGGGTCGATTCCTCCGTGCGCACCGACACCCGTACCGGCGAGCCGCCGTGCTTGAGGGCGTTGCCGATCAGGTTGGCGAGGATCACGTCGAGGCGGCGCGGGTCCAGCCGCGCCACGATCCCGCGTTCCGCGTCGAGTTCGACGGCGTCCAGCCAGGCCCGCGCGTCGATGCAGGCGGTGACCTGGTCGGCGACGTCCACGTCGTCCAGGACCAGCCGCGCCGTGCCGGCGTCGAACCGGGTGACCTCCATCAGGTTCTCCACCAGGTTGTTCAGGCGGCGGGTCTCGCTGACGACCAGCTCCACCGCCGGGGCGATCATCGGGTCCAGCCCGTCGATCTCCTCCTCCAGCACCTCGGTGACCGCCGTGAGGGCGGTCAGCGGGGTCCGCAGCTCGTGCGACATGTCGGCCACGAACCGCCGGCTGGACTCCTCGCGGGCGCTCATGTCCGCGACCTTCTTCTCCAGTGCGGCGGCCGCCATGTTGAACGTGTGCGACAGGTCGGCGAGTTCGTCGTTGCCGGACACGTCGAGCCGGGTGTCGAGCTCGCCCTCGCCGAGCCGCCGGGCCGCGTCCCCGAGCCGCTGCACGGGCCTCAGGACGGTGGTGGCGGCGGCCTGCGCGAGCAGCGCCGAGCCGAGCAGGGCCAGGGCGGTGGCGATGCACAGCGACCAGGCCAGCGCGTTGAGGTCCGCCCGCTCGGTGGCGAGGGACTTGTACATGTAGCCGGTCGGCCCGCCGCCGACGATCCGGGTGCCGCCCACGAGGTACGGGTTCCCGTTCGGCTTGGTCCGCTGCCAGTACATGTGGAACGGGGCGTCGTTGGCCGCGGTGACCTTCTGCTCCTCGGCCACCGCGTCCTGGAGGGACCGGGGCACGTCGGACAGCTTGAAGGAGTCCGGGCCGGCGGAGCCGAAGACCTTGCGGCCGTCCTTCTTCTCCTCCACGAGCAGCACGCTGTACCCGGGGCTGGACCCCGCCATCAGCTCGGCCGTGCGCTGCAGCTCCTCCGGGGTCGGGTCGGCGGGCAGCGCGGCGGCACGGTTCTGCATCTCCTGCCGGAAGTCCCCCAGCGCCGCGTCCTGGGTACGGCTGAGCACGGCCTCCCGGTTGAGCCAGTACGCGATCCCCGACGCGGACACCGCGGCGGTCAGCGCGACCAGCCCGAACACGACTATGAGCCGCAGCCGCAGGCTCGTCCAGCGGCGGCCCGCGAGCACCGCGCGCTTCACTGCGGGTTGTCCAGGCGGTAGCCGACGCCCCGTACGGTGCGGATCAGCGTGGGCGAGGAGGGCACGTCCTCCACCTTGGCCCGCAGCCGCTGGACGCAGGCGTCCACGAGCCGCGAGTCGCCGAGGTAGTCGTGCTCCCAGACCAGGCGCAGCAGCTGCTGGCGCGACAGGGCCTGGCCGGGGCGGCGGCTGAGCTCCAGGAGCAGCCGCAGCTCGGTCGGGGTGAGCTGGAGGTCCTCGCCGTTCTTGGTGACCGTCATCGCAGAGCGGTCGATCACCAGGGAACCGAAGGTGGCGGAGTCGCTGGACTCGCGCTCCCCGCGGCGCAGCACCGCGCGGATCCGGGCGTCGAGCACCCGGCCCTGCACGGGCTTGACCACGTAGTCGTCGGCGCCGGACTCCAGTCCGACCACCACGTCGATGTCGTCGCTGCGCGCGGTGAGCAGGATGATCGGCAGCTGGTCGGTGCGGCGGATGCGGCGGCACACCTCGAAGCCGTCGATCCCGGGCAGCATCACGTCCAGCACGATCAGGTCCGGCCGCTGCTCCTTGAGCAGCTTCAGCCCGTCCTCTCCCGTCGCCGCGGTGGCCACACGGTGGCCCTGACGGGACAGGGAGAGTTCGAGCGCCGTGCGGATGGCGTCGTCGTCCTCGATCAGCAACAGGAAAGGCACGCCGACATTCTGTCCCATGCCCGGGGGTGCGCGGGCGGGGGCGGCCGCCGGTGTTCGCTGTGACAGTGCTGTGACAGTCGGCGGACACCCCGGTTAAGTCCGGCGGGCAGTCTTTTCCCATCGGCAACAGCCGGTTCCACGGCAGACAGCACGACGGGGGCGCGAGATGAACACGCTGCACAGCACCAGCACCAGCGCTGTTGTCACGCGGCTGCACGACGTGAACCGCCGGGCGGGTGCCCGAGTCGCACCGGTCACCCGCACCCGGCCGGCACACGTGGTGGCCATCGACGCCAACGCGTACACCGTGCCCGCACAGCGCACCCCGTCGTCTGCCTCGGAGGCCGAGTTCACCGCCTACGTGCAGGAGCGCCGGGCGGCGCTCTTCGCGACGGCGTACCACCTGACCGGCGACCGGTTCGAGGCCGAGGACCTGCTGCAGAGCGCACTGTTCTCGACGTACCGGGCCTGGGACCGGATCAGCGACAAGGCGGCGGTCGGCGGCTACCTGCGCCGCACGATGACCAACCTGCACATCAGCGCCTGGCGCCGGCGCAAGCTCAACGAGTACCCGACCGAGGAGCTGCCGGAGACGGCGGGCGAGACGGACGCGATGAAGGGCACCGAGCTGCGCGCCGTGCTGTGGCAGGCGCTGGCGAAGCTGCCGGAGACCCAGCGCACGATGCTGGTGCTGCGCTACTACGAGGGCCGTACCGACCCGGAGATCGCCGAGATCATGGACATCAGCGTCGGCACGGTGAAGTCGAGCATCTGGCGCTCCCTGCGCCGGCTGCGGGACGACGAGTCGCTGAGCTTCGGCGAGACGGAGGCGGAGTCCTTCGGAGAGCTGGTCGCCTGAGCGGCGACCCGCACGACCACGCGGCCGAGGGGGACCGTCTTACGGGGGTGAGACGGGGGCCATGGGGGAAGGGAGCGGGACCGGACGGCCAGGGGGTCCGTCCGGTCCCGCTTCCGCGTTTTCCGGCCTGTCCGGCCTGTCCCGGCCCGTCAGGCCGCGGCGCTCGCGGAGCCCGCCGGGGCCGGGGCGCGGTGCCGGCCGGCGGCCGCGGCGGCCAGGCGGCCCAGGGCCTCGTCCCGGGCGCAGGGGTGGGCGCCCAGTGCCACGTGGCGGGCCACGATGGAGCGCTCGGCGCGCATCAGCCGCCAGCCGCGGCGCAGCAGCATCGGGACCGACTTGCGGCCCTCGCGCAGGTCGCGCAGGAAGCGGCGGCGGAAGGTGGTGGACGGCCGGCCGCGCAGGCACAGGGCGTCGGCGAGCAGGCCGAGCTCCTGGCAGCGGGCGGCGATGTCGGCGGCGAAGATGCCCTCCGCGATGAACAGCGGGGTGCGGGCGATGTCGAGGGTCTCGGTGCCGGTCCGCGAGCTGCTCGCGATGTCGTAGACGGGCACCTCGGTGCGTCCGGTCCGGCAGAGCCGGGCGACGGCCTCGACGGCGGTGTCGGCGTCCCAGGAGGCGGGCGAGTCCCAGTCGATGTCGGAGCTGCCTTCGACCGTGGGGAGGGTGGGGTCGTCGCCCTCCTTGTAGAAGTCGTCGAGGCGCAGCACGGGCAGGCCGCTGCGGGCGGCCAGCGAGGACTTGCCGGACCCGGAGGGACCGGTCAGCAGGACGACGCGCGTGGGAAGGGGAGATGAACAGCTCACGGAACACCAGTGTGAGGCATTACCCCGCGTAGGGGACCCACCGGGAGGCCCGTTGGTATTCGGCATCACATCTCAACTACTGTGCGTGTGCATCCGGTTACCTCACCAGGCGGGATCTCATGGCACGTCACTCTGGCCCGGGCGGCGCCCGGCGCACCCTCGTGAACGCGGGCATCACGGTTTCGATGGCGGGAGCGGCACTGGCCGCGGCGGCGGGCGGGGCGCAGGCGGGTGAGATCTCGGTGCCGCACGCCCTGGCAGGCGCGCTGGGGCCGGTGCAGAACCTGCAGGTGGATCCGCTGGCCAACACGGGCGTGGACCCGCTGGACAACGGGGTGGGGGCCAGCGTCGCGGACTTCAAGCCGCTGGACACCACGGCGGTCACGGACACCGTCACCAAGGGCGCGAAGGTCGGAGAGCTGCCCGGGGTGGCGCTGCTGGCACCGCTGCTGCCGGGCTGAGCCCGGGACACGGAGAAGACCCCCGGCCGGGTGCGACACGGCCGGGGGTCTTTGCCGTACGGGGGACCGGGTCCGCCCGTGCGGGAGATGCGTCGGTTCTCAGTACGAGGAGCCGGAGGCGCCCAGGGAGCCCGTGGGGTGCCAGACGGTCTTCGTCTCCAGGAACGCGGTCATGCGGTGCGTGCCGGGGTCGGCGCTCCAGTCGTCCACAGGCTGTGGACGCAGGACGCGCTTCAGGTTGTCGGCCGCGGCGATCTCCAGCTCCTTGGCGAGGGCCTCGTCGGCGCCCGCCAGGTCGATCGCGTTGACGTCCTGGTGCGCGGCCAGGTGCGGGCCCATCTCGGCGGCCTTGCCGGACAGGATGTTGACCACGCCGCCGGGCAGGTCGGAGGTGGCCAGCACCTCGCCCAGGGAGAGGGCGGGCAGCGGGGCCTTCTCGCTGGCGATGACGACGGCGGTGTTGCCCGTCGCGATCACCGGGGCGATCACCGAGACCAGGCCCAGGAACGAGGACTCCTGCGGGGCGACCACGGTCACCACGCCGGTGGGCTCGGGGGTGGAGAGGTTGAAGAACGGGCCCGCGACCGGGTTGGCCCCGCCCACGATCTGGCCGATCTTGTCGGTCCAGCCCGCGTACCAGACCCAGCGGTCGACGGCCGCGTCCACGACGGCTCCGGCCTTGGACTTCGAGAGCCCCTCGGCCTCGCCGACCTCGCGGACGAACTGGTCCCGGCGGCCCTCCAGCATCTCGGCGATGCGGTAGAGGATCTGCCCGCGGTTGTACGCGGTCGCGCCCGACCAGCCGCCGAAGGCCTTGCGGGCCGCGACGACCGCGTCCCGCGCGTCCTTGCGGGAGGAGAGGGGGGCGTTGGCCAGCCACTTGCCCTTCGAGTCCGTCACCTCGTACACCCGGCCGCTCTCGGAGCGGGGGAACTTGCCCCCGACGTACAGCTTGTAGGTCTTGAAGACGTTGAGACGCACAGAGGACTCAGACATCGAGGTAGGCCTCCAGACCGTGGCGGCCGCCCTCGCGGCCGAAGCCCGACTCCTTGTAGCCGCCGAAGGGCGAGGTCGGGTCGAACTTGTTGAACGTGTTGGCCCAGACGACGCCGGCGCGGAGCTTGTTGGCGACCGCGAGGATGCGCGAGCCCTTCTCCGTCCAGATGCCCGCGGACAGGCCGTACTGGCTGTTGTTGGCCTTGGCGACGGCCTCGTCCGGGGTGCGGAAGGTCAGCACGGAGAGCACCGGGCCGAAGATCTCGTCCCGGGCGACGGTGTGCGCCTGGGTGACGTTCGTGAAGAGCGTCGGGGCGAACCAGTAGCCCGCGGCGGGCAGCTCGCAGGCCGGGGACCAGCGCTCGGCGCCCTCGGCCTCGCCGGTCTCGGCGAGGGCGGTGATCCGGGCCAGCTGCTCGGCGGAGTTGATCGCGCCGATGTCGGTGTTCTTGTCGAGCGGGTCGCCCAGGCGCAGGGTGCTCAGGCGGCGCTTGAGGGAGTCGAGCAGCTCGTCGTGGATCGACTCCTGGACCAGCAGGCGGGAGCCCGCGCAGCAGACCTGGCCCTGGTTGAAGAAGATGCCGTTGACGATGCCCTCGACGGCCTGGTCGACGGGGGCGTCGTCGAAGACGATGTTGGCGCCCTTGCCGCCCAGCTCCAGGGTGACCTTCTTGTGGGTGCCGGCGACCTGGCGGGCGATGGCCTTGCCGACCGCAGTGGAGCCGGTGAAGGCGACCTTGTTCACGTCCGGGTGCGCGACCAGCTCGGCGCCCGCGTCCCCGTAGCCGGGGATGATGTTGACGACGCCCTTGGGCAGCCCGGCCTGGCGGCAGATGTCCGCGAAGAACAGCGCCGACAGCGGGGTGGTCTCGGCGGGCTTGAGGACCACGGTGTTGCCGGTGGCGAGCGCCGGGGCGATCTTCCAGGCGAGCATCAGCAGCGGGAAGTTCCACGGGATGACCTGGCCGGCCACACCGAGGGGGCGCGGGTCGGCGCCGTATCCCGCGTGGTCGAGCTTGTCGGCCCAGCCCGCGTAGTAGAAGAAGTGCGCGGCGACCAGCGGGAGGTCCGCGTCGCGGGTCTCCTTGATCGGCTTGCCGTTGTCGAGGGTCTCCAGGACCGCCAGCTCGCGGCTGCGCTCCTGGATGATCCGCGCGATGCGGAAGAGGTACTTGGCGCGCTCGGAGCCGGGCAGCGCGGACCACTTCCCGAAGGCCCGGCGGGCGGCCTGGACGGCGCGGTCCACGTCGGCGGCGCCCGCCCGGGCGACCTCCGCGAGGACCTCCTCGCTGCTCGGGCTGACGGTCTTGAAGACCTTGCCGTCGGCGGCGTCGGTGAACTCACCGTCGATGAACAGGCCGTACGAGGGCGCGATGTCGACGACGGAGCGCGACTCGGGGGCCGGGGCGTACGCGAAAAGGGATGTCTTGTTTTCCATGAGGGTCTCAGTCCACCGTCACGTAGTCGGGACCGGAGTAACGCCCGGTGCTCAGCTTCTGGCGCTGCATGAGCAGGTCGTTCAGCAGGCTGGAGGCGCCGAAGCGGAACCACTCGTTGGTCAGCCAGTCCTCGCCCACGGTCTCGTTGACCAGGACCAGGAACTTGATGGCGTCCTTGGTGGTGCGGATGCCGCCCGCGGGCTTCACACCGATCTGGATTCCAGTCTGCGCCTTGAAGTCGCGGACGGCTTCGAGCATCAGCAGGGTGTTTGCAGGCGTGGCGTTCACGCCCACCTTGCCGGTGGAGGTCTTGATGAAGTCGGCGCCGGCGAGCATGCCGATCCAGGAGGCGCGGCGGATGTTGTCGTAGGTGGACAGCTCGCCGGTCTCGAAGATGACCTTCAGGCGGGCGGCCGTGCCGTCCTCGCGGATGCAGGCCTCCTTGACCGCCCTGATCAGCTCGTACGTCTCCAGGTAGCGGCCGGCGAGGAAGGCGCCACGGTCGATGACCATGTCGATCTCGTCGGCGCCGGCGGCGACGGCGTCACGGGTGTCGGCCAGCTTCACCGGCAGCGCGGCGCGGCCGGCCGGGAAGGCGGTGGCGACCGAGGCGACCTTGACGTCCGCGCCGTTGAGGGCGGCCTTCGCGGTCGCCACCATGTCGGGGTAGACGCAGACCGCGGCCGTCATCGGGGTGGTGCGGTCGGTCGGGTCGGGATTGACGGCCTTGGCGGCGAGCGCCCGGACCTTGCCCGGGGTGTCCGCGCCTTCCAGCGTCGTCAGGTCGATCATCGAGATGGCCAGGTCGATGGCGAACGCCTTGGCCGTGGTCTTGATCGAACGGGTGCCGAGCGCGGCCGCGCGGGCCTCCAGGCCGACGGCGTCGACGCCGGGGAGCCCGTGGAGGAAGCGGCGCAGTGCGCTGTCGGACGTGGTCACGTCAGCGAATGCGGGGGATGTGGTGGGCATGGTCACCAGATGAGCATATCTACGCGCGTAGCGACCTGTCACCCCCCTCTGCTCGACCGAGCACGCCGTGACGCATCTGTGACGGGAATCGGATCTACCGGTCGTACAAGATCAATAAGTTCGTTCCTGCAGCCCGCCAGACCTCACCGGATGAAAGCCCGACAGAGAAAACGCGGCATGCGGCTCTCCCACCTTCCCGAGACAATGCTCCAGGAGTCGTTATGCGTACCGCCGTCCGTACCTCCCTCGTCACCGCCGCCCTCGCCGGCGCCCTGCTCGCCCCCGCGGCCGGCACGGTGTTCGCCGCCGGGACGCCGGCCGCCCCCGCCGTGCACGGGACGGTCTCCGCGGCCTCCGCCGCCCCGAAGGCGGAGGACAGCCGGTACCTGGGACAGCCGGTGGCGATCGGGAACGGGATCGTGGCGGTGCTGCGCAACAACGACAAGACCGGCCCGGAGGCCTGGCTGCGCTACGCCGGCCTGGACTGGACCCCCGGCGACACCTACATGGTCCGCGTCGAGGGGCTGCTCGACGGGACCCACCCGGCCAAGCGGCTGCACGGCCTGAAGACCCGCCTGGTCAAGCTGGACTCCGCCCGCCCCGAGCTGAAGGTCGTCAGGGACGGCAGCACGCAGGTCACCACCTTCAAGCTGCCGGTGCGCAACTCCGACCTCGGCCGCGGCTGCGTCTCCCAGGTCGCCCGTACGAACATCGGCGCGGGCGCCTTCGCCGACCTGACCACCTCCCCGAAGGGCCCGAAGGCCGTGCTGCGCGAGTGGGCCACCCCGACGAAGGCCTTCGCCACCCTGGACCGCGGGCGCACCTCGCTGCCCTCCTCCGCGGGGATCATCGCGCGCATCCTGAAGGCGGACACCGCAAAGCCGGTCTTCGAGTGGAAGACCCAGGGCGGGAACCACCCGTTCGGGCAGGCCGCCTTCCCGAAGCTGCCGCTGGGCTGCGCGCCCGCCAAGGGCTGATCCGGGCCCTGCCCCACCCGTACCCGCCGTGGGGGGGGGGGGGGGGGGGGGGGGGGGGGGAGGGGGGGGGGGGGGGGGGGGGGGGGGGGGGGGGGGGGGGGGGGGGGGGGGGGGGAGGGAGGGGGGGGGGAAAG
>NZ_JBVIDV010000004.1:338118-370719 GCF_055572195.1 Streptomyces sp. NPDC030809 | reverse complement strand
GGGTTTGCGTCTGTCCCTCCCCCCCCTCCTCCTTTGTGTGGTGTTCCCCCCCCCCCCCCCCCCCCCCCACGGGCGTGTGCGGCCCGGGGGCGCCCGCCGCGTGGCCCGCGGCGGCGTGAGGCAGAATCGAGCGCATGACGAGCCCCCAGCAGCCCCACCAGGAACCGGCCTACGCGGACCGGGTCTACCGCTCCAACGGCGCACTGGTCGCCGGCGTGCTGCTGCTGGCGCTCGGCCTGTGGATCTGCGGGGACGCGGTGGTCCGCGGCACCGGCCGGACCCCGTGGTTCGCCCTGGCCGGCTTCCTGACCGCCGCCCCGCTGGTGGTCGCGTACACCCTGCGGCCCGCCGTGTTCGCCGGCGAGGACCGGCTCAAGGTCCGCAACCCCTTCCGCACCATCGAGCTGCCGTGGGCCTCGGTGGCCACGCTGCGGGCCCGCTACTCGGTGGAGGCCCTGACCACCGGCGCGACCACGTACCAGCTCTGGGCGATCCCCGTCTCGCTGCGCCAGCGCAAGTCGGCCACCCGCCGCAACGCCCGCCGGCAGGCGGCCGGGGAGGACGTGGTGCCGGGCCAGGAACCCGAGGTCAGCCGGGCGGTCGCGGACCAGTACGTCAAGGAGCTGAACGAGATCCAGGAGCGGGCGGTCGCCACCGCCCGGCCCGGGGCCCAGGGCGAGCCTTCGGTGCGCTGGTCCTACGAGACGATCGCCCCGGCCGTCGCGGGCGCGATCCTGCTGGCCGTCCTCTTCGCCACGCGCTGAGCGCCGGGCCCGCCGCGCAGCCGGTCGCGGACGGGGCCGGCGGGGCGGGGCGCCGGCGCGGGTGTGCGCACGGGCCCCGGCGGGTGTGCGCACGGGCCCGGTCCGCCCCGGCGGGACGTGCATCACACCTGGTCGCGGAACCGGGGCCGCCGGATCCTGCGTCCCTGCCGGTGTGCAACAGCGTCATGACGTAAGCGGCACCGCCGCCATACGGCTGCGGGCCGTCAGCGGGGTCCTGCTCCTCGCGCACCTGGCACTCGTCGGCTGGTTCACCCTTCGGCCCCTGGACGTGCCCTGGGCCGCCGCGGCCAATCTCACTCCTTTCGAAGGCATCCGGGCCGACCTGGCCCAGGGGCCGGTGGAGGCGGCCCGCCGGATCGGCTCGGCCCTCGTCCTCCTCGCCCCGCTCGGCGTCCTGCTGCCCCTCGCGGGCGGCCGGCTCACCGTCTCCCCGCTGGCCTCCCTGGCCCGCACCACCGCCACCGGCGCCCTGGTCTCGCTCGCCATCGAAATGGCGCAGAGCGGGGTGCCCGGGCAGGTCGTGGACGTGGACTCGCTCTTCCTGAACGCGGCCGGGGTGGCCCTGGCGCACCTCGCCGTCGTGCCCGCGGTACGGGCCCGGCTGCGCCGCGCCAGGGTCGGGGCTCCGGAATCCGGGCCGAATTCTCAGGGGCCGACCCCGAGGATTTCCAGGGTCGGCATCGCCCCCTGGAGCGACGTCCTGTCGGCGATCCCGCGGGAGTATTGAGTCATCGCAGAGAGCGATACGACGAAGGAGAATCCCATGACCGCCCTGGCCCGCCCCCGTGACGGACGAATGATCGGCGGCGTCTGCGCCGCGCTGGCGCGTCGCTTCGGAATTTCCGCGACGACCATGCGCGTCATATTCGTGGCCTCGTGCCTGCTGCCCGGCCCGCAGTTCCTGGTGTACCTGGCCCTGTGGCTGCTGCTGCCCAACGAGAACACCGCGAAGTCCACCACCGGCTGGTGAGTACCGGCCGGTGGGACGGCGCTCAGCCCCCGAGCACCCGGCCCAGCTTTTCCATCTGCTTGTCGGCGAGGTCGTGCGGCACCTCGGCTGCGCCCTTGCCCGCGATGTTCAGCGCCATCAGGCGCACCACCGTCGCCCCCTCGCGGATGACGACCAGGTGCACGGGGGCCGAGACTCCCCCGGCGACGGCGGTCGTGGTCCAGCTGACGCTTTCGTCCCCGCCCACCCGGTACGCGGTGGCGCGTACGTCCTTGTAGCTGCCGGTCTGCTTCTCGACGGTCGCCGAGTAGCCCTGCTTGCAGGCGGCGAGCGCGGAGCGCAGCCCCTCGATCAGCCGGCGGGCGTCCGCCTCGGCGTAGGAGCTGAGCGATGCGGAGACGGCGAGGCCCAGCTCGGTGCGGGAGCCGATGCCGCGGTTGACGGTCCGGCGCGCGTGCGGGTCCGGCTTGTCCCCCATGATGTCGGCGAGCGGCTGGCAGGGCCTGCGGTCCGCCTGCGGCTGGCCGTCGGGGGCCTTGGGGTCCTTGGCGCCGGTGGAGATCTGGTAGCCGTCGAGGTCCCCGGGGGCGAGTGCGGCCCGCTCCAGCGGGGAGCCGGGGACCGGGGTGGCCCGGGAGGCCGTGGCGCCCGCGGCCGGCTGCCCGGAGCTCTTCCCCTCGCCGCGGTTCTTCGTGCCGGCCGTCTCGCCGGAGCATCCGGCGGCGGCCAGGAGGAGGACGGGGACCGTCAGGAGTGCGGCCGCGCCCCTCGCCTTCACGTGCATGATCGTCGGAACCTCACAGCCCGTACGTGGTCCGGCAGTTGGCGCGATCCTGGCACAGGGTGCGACAGGGCGCACACCTCATCGAAGAGGCATGCGCCCGTCGTGCACGCGTACGGAACGCGGCGGGGATCAGAGCGGGAGACCGCCGCCCTGCAGCGGCAGGCCGCCGAGCAGACCGGTCGCGCTCTTGAGCGGGTCGGAGGACTCGCTCTGGCCCTCCTCGCCCTGGGCGGCCGTGTGGTTGGTGACCTTGCCGAGCGTCTCCGCCACCGGCACCGCGTTGGTCACGCCGGTGACGGTGCTGAGCGCGTCGGCGGCACCCACGGCGGGGGCCGCGGAAGCGGCGCCCGCGGCGGCAGCGGCGAAGGCGGCACCGAGGGCGGCGACACCGAGGGTCTTGGCAGCTGACTGCTTCATGAAATCTCGTCCTTGCGACGGGGAACTGAGCGGCTCCGAAAACTAGCGATCTCAAACCCCGCCCTGCAAACATCCTCAAATATGAGAAAGCGCCCGGGAGTTCGGCTTCCCGGGCGCTTCCAGAAGGTCAGGCCGTGGCCTAGGCGGAGACAGAACCGCTGGTGGAGGCGGTCTGGCGGAACAGCCATTCCGACTTCAGCTCGGCATAGCCGGGCTTCACCACGTCGTTGATCATCGCCAGTCGTTCATCGAAAGGAATGAACGCGGACTTCATCGCATTGACGGTGAACCACTGCATGTCGTCGAGCGAATAGCCGAAGGTGTCGACCAGGTGCTCGAACTCGCGGGTCATGCTGGTGCCGCTCATCAGCCGGTTGTCGGTGTTGACCGTGAGCCGGAAGTGCAGCTTGCGCAGCAGGCCGATCGGGTGCTCCGCGTAGGAGGCGGCGGCACCGGTCTGCAGGTTCGAGGTGGGGCACATCTCCAGCGGGATGCGCTTGTCCCGGACGTACGAGGCCAGGCGGCCCAGCGTGACGCTGCCGTCCTCGGCGACCTCGATGTCGTCGATGATCTTCACGCCGTGGCCGAGGCGGTCGGCGCCGCACCACTGCAGGGCCTGCCAGATCGACGGCAGGCCGAAGGCCTCGCCCGCGTGGATCGTGAAGTGGTTGTTCTCGCGCTTGAGGTACTCGAACGCGTCGAGGTGGCGGGTGGGGGGGAACCCGGCCTCGGCGCCCGCGATGTCGAAGCCGACGACCCCGTTGTCCCGGTAGCGGTTGGCCAGCTCGGCGATCTCCAGGGCGCGGGCCGCGTGGCGCATGGCGGTCAGCAGGGCGCCGACGCGGATGCGGTGGCCGTTGGCCCGGGCCCGGCGCTCGCCCTCGCGGAAGCCGTCGTTCACGGCCTCGACGACCTCTTCGAGGGTCAGGCCGCCTTCGAGGTGCTGCTCGGGCGCGTAGCGGACCTCGGCGTAGACCACGCCGTCCTCGGCCAGGTCCTCGGCGCACTCGGCGGCGACCCGGAAGAGGGCTTCCTTAGTCTGCATGACGGCACAGGTGTGCGCGAACGTCTCCAGGTAGCGGGGCAGGGACCCGGAGTCGGCGGCATCGCGGAACCAGACGCCGAGCTTGTCGGCGTCGGTCTCCGGGAGCTTGTCGTAGCCGACCGCCCGGGCCAGCTCGATGATGGTCCCGGGGCGCAGACCGCCGTCGAGGTGATCGTGCAGGAGCACCTTCGGGGCACGGCGGATCTGGTCCGGGCTGGGCAGGTTGGGCGTCTCGCTCGTCATCTCGGCACTGTAGCGCCTACGCGCGTAGAGCGCCCGAACGGGCCCGTCGGTCGATACGTAACAGTGACCGTGCGGACGGGTGGCGTACACCCGGGCGTCTGAGACTGTTTCGCCATGGCACAGCATGCGCCGCCGGTGCGCGGGGCCCGCCTGGGACGGGCGGCCCGCGCGAACGGCTCCGAGGTGGTCAGTGGCGTCGTCCTGTTAGTCCCCGGTTCCTCCCGGTTCCCGTACGGCCCGGTCCGCCCGCTGGGCCGGGCCCTGGTCCGGGCGGGCGCGGCGGAGGGGCTGGCCGTGCACCAGGTGCGCGGGGCGGCGCCGGGGTCGCCGCCGGAGTGGGCGGTGGACGAGGTGGTCCGGCGGTACGGGGACGTGCCCGTCTGCCTGGCGGGTTACGGGACGGGCGGGCTCGCGGCGCTGCGGGGGGCCGGCCATCCGGCCGTCAACTCCGTCCTGCTGCTTGCGCCTTGGCTGCCCGAGCCGGCCCCGACCGTCTCCCCCGAACCGGTGAAACAGCTCGCCGGACGCCAGGTGTTGATCGTGCACGGCACCAACGACGCCTCCGTGGACCCCGAGTTGTCCTTCCGGCTCGCGGAGCGCGCGAAGAAGGCGAATCGTTCGACCTGCCGGTTCGAAGTGCACTCGGACGGCCACTCGCTGCGCGAGCACCGGGCCGAAGTGGTGGCGCTCTGCCTGGACTTCGTCAACGGGGCCCTGTTCACCGGACGCTGGTCCCGCCCGGTCACCGACGCCCTGGCCGCCCCGCCGCCGCTGGGCCTTCGGATGCCGCTCGCCTCCGGTTTCGGAAGGTCACTGCGGGGCTGACCCGGACCCCCGTCCGCGGCCGCCGTCCGGCCCCGGGGCGGGCAGCGGCGCGAGCAGGGCGGCGGCCTCCGCCAGCGCGCGCCCCACGGCCGCCGCCGTGGGGCCGGCCGCCATCACGTGCCCGTGGTGGAAGGAGCCGGTGGGCGGGTGCCGCACGGCCCCGCCGGGCGGCACGTCCACGCTGATGCGCACCACCCCCGGCACCGCCCGGGCGGCCGGGAGGCTGCCGGACAGGTCCACCGGGCCGGGCGGGAAGTCGAGGTAGCGCAGGCCCGCGTGGGCAGCCCGGGGCGGGCGCACCGGGGCCGGCAAGCCCAGTCCCGCCGCGAGGGCGAGGGCGAGCACGTCACTGCCCAGGCCCAGGCGCAGCAGCTGGGCGAGTTCCGGGCCGGCGGGCCGGGCGTGCGCCTCGACGAGCCGGGGGCCGCGGGCCGTCAGGACGATCTCGGTGTGGGCGGGGCCGTCGCGGTGCCCGGCGAGGTTCAGGGTCCTGCGGACGAGGGCGCGTACGGAGTCGGCGGTGCGGGCGTCCAGGGGCACGGGCACGGCGTGCCCGGCGGCGGCGAGCGGGCGGGTGCCGGCAGCGGTCAGGCGGCGCGCGATGCCGAGGACGCGGTGGCGGCCGGCGCGGGACAGGGTCTCGACGGCGATCTCGGGTCCTTCGAGCAGCTCCTCGACGATCAGGTCGGTGATCTCCGGGTAGCGGTGGACGGCCTCCTCGGCCTGGCGGGGCCCGGTGAGCAGCCGTACGCCCTCCCCGTCGGCCCCGGCCCGGGGCTTGACCACGCACGGGTAGCCGATGAGCCCGGCGAGGAAGGGGAGGAGGGCGGCCCGGCCGCAGCGGACGAAGGAGACCGGGCGGCCGAAGGCGGCGTTCACCCGGGCCCGCAGGGCGGCCTTGTCCATGAGCGAGGCGACGGCGGCCGCGGGGGTGCCGGGGAGTCCGAGCTCCTCGTTGGCGCGGGCGGCGGCCAGGGCGCTGTCCGCGGTGAAGCCGAAGACGGCGGCCGTGCCCCGGCGGACCGGGTCCACGGCGGCGAGGGCCGCCACCAGCCGCCGGTGGTCGCGCCAGTCCTCCCGTACCTGCCGCACCGCCCCCTCACGGTCGGACGGCACGGGTGGACCGGGCGCGACCACCAGGGTGTGCGCGCCCGCCCGGCGGGCCGCGGCCACCACGGCGGGGCGAGGGCTCAGCAGCACTGCCACGGGCCTCCCCTGCCGCATGCCGCGCTCCCCCCTCACGCCGTGCGCTCCACTTTGCACCCCGGGTGATTGGTCCGTACCGGGGGCTCGGGCTTCGGGTTGGCGCCTTGCGGAAACCGGAGGGGTTTACAGAACGGCCCGAACAGGGACGAATAGCAGCATGTCAGCCTCAGCCGATCATGTGAGCCCGGCTGCCCGGCGCCTGTACGCGTACGCGGCCGACCGGCACGCGTTCACTCCCGCGGAGGCGGCCGCCGCGCTGGGCCCGGAGGTGGACGGGGCGCTGGCCGAGCTGGTCTCCGCGCACCTGCTCCAGCGGGCCACCGGCACCCGGGACGGGTGGAGCGCGGTGGAGCCGCGGGCGGCCGCGGCGCGGGCCCTGGCCCCGCTGGCGGTGCGCATGCGCGAGACCCAGGAGGAGATGGACCGCACCCGGCAGCGGCTGGAGGACCTGGTCCCGGCGTACGAGGCGGGGGCGGCGCAGCGGGACCCGGAGCGCTCGGGCGGGCTGGAGGTGGTGACCGAGCTGGGGGCGGTCCGTTCGATCATCGCCGAGCTGGCGGCCTGCTGCGGGGAGGAGCTGCTGACCTCGCAGCCCGGCGGCGGCCGTCCGGTGGAGACCCTGGAGGACGCGATCGGGCGGGACGAGTCGATGCTGGCGCGCGGGGTGCGGATCCGGACCATCTACCAGCACACCGCCCGCTACGACCGGCCCACCGCCGCGTACGTGGAGCGGGTGACCGCCCTGGGCGCGCAGGTGCGCACCCTCGGGGACGGGCTGATGCGGATGCTCGTCTTCGACCGGCGCACGGGGCTGATGGCGGTCCGCAGCGCGGACGGGGCGGCGGTGAACGGGGCGGCGCTGGTGGTGCGGGAGCCGAGCGTGGTGCACTTCATGGCGGCGGCCTTCGAGCGGTCCTGGCTGGAGGCGGAGCCGTTCCCGACCACGGTGGGCCCGGACCTGGCCCGCTCGATCTCGGACGAACTCCGCCAGACGATCGTGCAGTTGCTGTCGGAGGGCATCGAGGACAAGGTGATCGCGCGGCGGCTCGGGATGTCGGAGCGGACCTGTCAGCGGCACATCGCGGAGATCATGCGCGCGGTCGGCGCCCGGAGCCGCTTCCAGGCGGGCTGGCTGGCGGCGGCCGCGCGCCGGGAGGCCGTCACAGCTCCGGCAGGAGGCGGCCCCGACGGGAGAGCAGGAAGCGATTGAAGGCGGCGACCGGGGGCGTGTCCGGGTGCCCGTCGAGCCACGCCACGCCGATCTCGCGGACCGCGCGCGGGGCGGTGACGGTCAGTTCGACCACCCCCGGGCGGGCCACGGCGGGCGGCGGCAGCAGGGCCACCCCGAGCCCGGCGGCGACCAGTCCGCGCAGGGTCTCGGCCTCCTCGCCCTCGAAGGCCACCCGCGGGGTGAACCCGGCCTCGGCGCACAGGTCGTCGGTGATCCGGCGCAGCCCGTAGCCGGGTTCGAGGGTGACGAAGGTTTCGTCGGCGGCCTCGGCGAGGCGGATCCGCTTGCGTTCGGCCAGCCGGTGGTCCTCCGGGACCACGAGGCGCAGCCGCTGTTCGTCGAGGCGTCGGGCCGCCAGTCCGGGGGCGTCCGGGACCGGCGAGGTGAGGCACAGGTCGAGCTCGCCGGCGCGCAGCCGCTCCAGCATGGCCTCGCCGTAGTTCTGGACGAGGGAGAAGCGGACCCGGGGGTGGTCCACCCGGAAGGCGCGGATCAGCTCGGGCACGGTCTCGGAGCCGAGGGTGTGGAGGAAGCCGAAGGCCACCTTGCCGGCGGCCGGGTCGGCATCGGCCCGTACGGATTCGGCGGCGCGGCCGATCTCGGCGACCGCCCGCTCGGCCGAGGCGAGGAAGGTGCGGCCGGCGGTGGTGAGCGAGACGGTGCGGCCCTTGCGGGCGAACAGGGCGACGCCCAGGTCCTGTTCGAGCCGGACCATGGCCCGGGACAGGGTCGGCTGCGGAACTCCCAGCTCGTGCGCGGCCCTCGTGACGTGCTCGTGGCGGGCCACGGCGACGAAGTAGGCGAGCCGGGGGGCGAGCTCGGTTGTCACAGCCATGTCTTCTTCGTAACGGCTCATTGACACGCACCCTCCCGAGCTGCACTCATACGCCAGTGCATCGATTATGGCAATTCTGCGCATTGGACGCATGAAAGAAGGAGCCGTAGTTTCGAGGACATGCCTCCCGCTCATACCGGGGCACCTGTCACCACGGGTGCCTCCACCCTGCCGTCCCCGGAAGCCGCCACCGAACTCCTCTCCCCCGGCCGCCCCGGCTACCGCCGGATGAGCCTCGCGCTCTTCGCCGCCGGGCTCGCGACCTTCGCGCTCCTCTACTCCACGCAGGCGCTGCTGCCCGCGATCTCCGCCGGCTTCGGCGTGACGGCCGGTCAGGCCAGCTGGACCGTGTCGGCGGCGACGGGCGCACTGGCCCTGCTGGTGCTCCCGCTGAGCGCCCTGTCCGACCGCTTCGGCCGGACCCGGATGATGACCTGGTCGATGGCGGTGGCCGTGGCGGTCGGCCTCCTGGTCCCGCTCTCCCCGGACCTCGGCACCCTGGTGGTGCTGCGCGCGGTGCAGGGCGCGGCGATCGCGGGCATCCCCGCCTCGGCGATGGCGTACCTGGCCGAAGAGGTCCGGCCCAAGGCGCTGGTCGGTGCGATCGGGCTGTTCGTGGCGGGCAACTCCCTGGGCGGGATGAGCGGCCGCCTGGTCACCGGCTGGGCGGCCCAGCTGGGCGGCTGGCGGGCCGGGCTGGCCGCGGTGGGCCTGCTGGCGCTGGCGTGCGCGGTGGTCTTCCGGGTGCTGCTGCCGAAGGCCCGGTCCTTCTCCCCCTCCCCGCTGGAGCCGCGGGCGCTGGGCCGGACCGTGGCCGGGCACCTGAAGGACCCGCTCCTGCTGCGGCTGTACGGGATCGGCGCGCTGTTCATGACCGTGTTCGGCGCCGTCTACACGGTGATCGGCTACCGGCTGGCCGAGGAGCCCTTCGGCCTCGGCCAGGGCGTGATCGGCTCGGTCTTCCTCGTCTACCTGGTCGGTACGGCCTCCTCGGCGGCCGCCGGGCAGCTGGTCGCCCGGCTGGGCCGGCGCGGGGCCCTGTACCTGGCGGTGTCCACGACGGCCGCGGGGCTGCTGCTCTCGCTGTCCGACCGGCTGGGCGCGGTCCTCGGCGGGCTGGTGCTGATCACGGCGGGGTTCTTCGCCGGGCACGCGGTGGCCTCGTCCTCGGTGAGCCGGACCGCGAAGAGCGGCCGGGCCCAGGCCTCGGCGCTCTACCAGTCCGCGTACTACCTGGGCAGCAGCGCGGGTGGCACGCTCGGGGCGGTGGCCTTCCACGCGGCGGGCTGGCAGGCCACGGTCCTGGTGGGGCTGGTGGCGGTGCTGGGCGTCGTCTCGATCACCCTCTACGGGTCCCGGGTGGCGCGCGCCGAGCGGCTGCTGGTCCGCACCGCGCAGTAGCCCGTACTCCGCCGCGGTGCGGAGGGCAAATACGACGGCCCGGGGTGCAACTCGCCCCGGGCCCTCGCGCGTCCCCCTTCGGAGGGCTCGGACGAAGGCCAAGGCCGAGGCGAAGGCCAGGGCGAGGGAATGGGAGTGGGAGTGGGCATGGGGAGCATACGGGCCGCTGCGGCGGGCGCGGCCGGTACGACGGGCGACGGGGGCCGCGGACGGTTCTCCGGGCGGCTGCGGCGGCGGGCGGCGGCCGGGGCCGCGACGGCCGCGCTGGTGGTGCCGCTGACGGTGGCGGTGACGGCGGCGCCGGCCGAGGCCGCGTCCTGCAACCTGACCACGGGGCCCTACCAGCGGGAGGTGGAGAAGTTCCTCGGCCGGCCGGTGGACGGGCGCCAGTCGGCCGCGGACTGCGAGGCGACCAGGGCGTTCCAGGCGAAGCACGGGATCACCCCGACCGTCGGGTACGCGGGCATCGTCACCTGGCGGACCATGAGCACGATGCTCGCCCAGCGGGCGGCGGGCAGCAATCCGAACGCGGCGGGCCGGTGCCCCGTGAACCGCGGCCGGATCGCGTGCGTGGACCTGACCCGGCAGCTCAGCTGGATCCAGGACGGCAGCGTGCTGAAGTACGGGCCGGTGCCGGTGCGCACCGGCAAGGACGGCACCGAGACCCGCACCGGCCTGAAGAAGGTCTACCGGCGCGAGCTCAACCACTGGTCGACGCTCTACCACGTGTGGATGCCGTACTCGCAGTTCTTCGACGGCGGCCAGGCCTTCCACTCGACCACCAAGAGCATGTGGAACCCGCCGGGCTCGGGCGGCTGCGTGAACATGCGGGACGCGGACGCGAAGGCGTACTGGAACCTGCTGCGCACGGGTGAGGACGTGTTCGTGTACGGCACCAAGCCCGGCACCTGAGCGGGCCGCCGGGCGGTACGGGCTGCCGTTGTCGGACCCCTGGGGTACGTTCCGGGTAACCGCCGCGAACCAGGGGGAAGCAGATGAGCGAGCCGGCGACCGGGCCCGAGCTGGACGGCGTACTCGACCGCCACCGGGTGGAGCTGACCGGGTACTGCTACCGCATGCTCGGCTCCTCCTTCGACGCCGAGGACGCCGTCCAGGAGACGTGCATCCGCGCCTGGCGCGGCTACGGGAGCTTCGAGGGCCGCTCCTCGGTGCGCTCGTGGCTGTACCGGATCGCCACCAACGTCTGCCTGGACATGCTCAGTGCGGGCGGCAAGCGGGCCCGGCCGATGGACCTGACCGCCCCGCAGGCCCAGTCCTCGGCCGTGCTGAACACCCGGCCCGAGGTCACCTGGCTGGAGCCGGTGCCGGACGGCCGGGTGCTGCCGCAGACCGCGGACCCGGCGGAGATGGCACTGGCGAAGGAGTCGGTGCGGCTCGCGTTCGTGGCCGCGCTCCAGCACCTGCCGGCCCGGCAGCGGGCGGTGCTGATCCTGCGCGAGGTGCTGGCCTGGAAGGCCGCGGAGGTCGCGGAGCTGCTGGGGACCACCGTGGCCTCGGTGAACAGCGCCCTCCAGCGGGCCCGGGCCACCCTCGCCGCGCAGGACGTGCGCGAGAGCGAGGCCGCGGACCCGCTCGACGCGGAGCAGGCGAAGCTGCTCGACCGCTATCTGGCGGCCTTCGAGGGGTACGACATCGAGCAGCTGACCGCGCTGCTCCACGAGGACGCGGTGCTGTCCATGCCGCCGTACGACCTCTGGCTCCGCGGCCCGGCGGACATCGCGGCCTGGCACCTGGAGCAGGGCATCGGCTGCAAGGGCTCGCGCCTGGTCCCGACGGTGGCCAACGGGATGCCCGCCTTCGGCCAGTACCGGCCCGCGGAGGACGGCGAGGGGCACACCCCGTGGGCCCTCCAGGTACTGGAGGTCTCACGCGGCCGGATCACCGGGCTCAACGCCTTCCTCGACACCGACCGGTGGTTCCCGCTCTTCGGGCTCCCCGAGCACCTCGGCAAGGCCGGTCAGGCCCAGTAGGGCGCGCAGCCGCCCGCCGGCCCCGGTCACCCGCAGCCGGGCGCCGTGCCGCCGGGCGGTGAGGGCCAGGCGGGCCAGGAGGTCCACGGCGGCCAGCCCCGGTTCGGTCACGGCCGAGACGTCGCAGCGGACCTCCCGGCCACCGGGCGGCCCGGCCCGGCACAGGTCCCGTAAGCGGGTACACAGGGCTGCGGTGTCCGCGGGCCCGGGGGCGGGCCCGGGGACGGTCAGGCCGATCGCGTCGCTCTTCGTCATGCAGGGGGTGACGGCCGCGGCGCCCGCAACTCATCGGTCACGGGCGCCGGGGGGCCGGTTTCCGGCCACCCGCCGTGCGGGGCGGGCGGCCGGAAACCGGCGTCCGGCGGCCGCAGGACCCGTCCCTCACCGGATCGCGCGGCCGCCGGAGCGGGAGGGGTCAGGCGATGCGGTCGAGCACGATCGGCGCCGGGGTGAAGTCGGTGCCCGCGGGCGCCACGTCGTACGCGCCCTCCAGGGAGGCGAGCGCGTAGTCGAACTTCTCCGGGGTGTCGGTGTGCAGGGTCATCAGCGGCTGGCCGGCGGTGACGGTGTCACCCGGCTTGGCGTGCAGCTCGATGCCCGCGCCCGCCTGCACCGGGTCCTCCTTGCGGGCGCGGCCCGCGCCCAGGCGCCAGGCGCCCACGCCCACCGCGTACGCGTCGAGGCGGGTCAGCACGCCCGAGGCGGAGGCGGTGACCACGTGCTGCTCGCGGGCCACCGGGAGGGCCGCGTCCGGGTCGCCGCCCTGCGCGGAGATCATCCGGCGCCACACGTCCATGGCGGAACCGTCGGCGAGGGCCTTGGCCGGGTCGGCGTCCTTGATCCCGGCCGCCTCCAGCATCTCCCTGGCCAGCGCGATGGTCAGCTCGACCACGTCGGCCGGGCCGCCGCCGGCCAGCACCTCGACGGACTCCCGGACCTCCAGGGCGTTGCCCGCGGTCAGGCCGAGCGGGGTGGACATGTCGGTGAGCAGCGCGACCGTCTTGACCCCGGAGTCGGTGCCCAGGCCCACCATGGTGCGCGCCAGCTCGCGGGCGTCGTCGATGTTCTTCATGAAGGCGCCGGAGCCGACCTTCACGTCGAGCACCAGGGAGCCGGTGCCCTCGGCGATCTTCTTCGACATGATCGAGGAGGCGATCAGCGGGATGGCCTCGACGGTGCCGGTGACGTCGCGCAGCGCGTAGAGCTTCTTGTCGGCGGGGGCCAGGCCGTCGCCGGCCGCGCAGATGACCGCGCCGGTGGTGTCCAGGACGTGCAGCATCTCCTCGTTGGAGAGCAGGGCGCGCCAGCCGGGGATGGACTCCAGCTTGTCGAGGGTGCCTCCGGTGTGGCCGAGGCCGCGGCCGGAGAGCTGCGGGACGGCCGCGCCGCAGGCGGCGACCAGCGGGGCCAGCGGGAGGGTGATCTTGTCGCCGACGCCGCCGGTGGAGTGCTTGTCGGCGGTGGGGCGGCTGAGCGAGTCGAAGTTCATGCGCTCGCCGCTCGCGATCATCGCGGCGGTCCAGCGGGCGATCTCGGCCCGGTTCATGCCGTTCAGCAGGATGGCCATGGCCAGCGCGGACATCTGCTCGTCGGCGACGACACCGCGCGTGTACGCGTCAATGACCCAGTCGATCTGCTCGGGGCTCAGCTCACCGCGGTCGCGCTTGGTGCGGATGACGGAGATGACGTCCATGGGGTACTTCCTTCTACGCGCATAGAGAGGGGTGTCAACGGTACTGCGGGGGAAGTGCGACGGCCCCCCGCCCGGCGGGGCGAAGGGCCGTCTTCGTACGGCTATCTCAGATGGTCGGGCCCGAAGGCCTGGGGCAGCATGGCCGACAGCGGCAGCACCCCGTCGGGGGTCTCCACCAGCAGCTCCGGGCCGCCGAACTCGTAGAGCAGCTGCCGGCAGCGGCCGCAGGGGACGAGGATCTCGCCCTTGCCGTCCACGCACGTGAAGTGCGTCAGCCGGCCGCCCCCGGTGGCCTGCAGGGAGGAGACGAGCCCGCACTCGGCGCACAGGCCGAGTCCGTAGCTGGCGTTCTCCACGTTGCAGCCGGTCACGGTCCGCCCGTCGTCGACCAGGGCGGCGACCCCGACCGGGAAGCCCGAGTACGGGGCGTAGGCGTGGGCCATCGCCGCCCGCGCCTGCTCCCGCAGGGCCTCCCAGCCGCCGGCGGGCGCCGCGTCCGCGGTCACTTGCCCTGGCCCTTCCGGTACGGCAGGCCGTCCGCCTTGGGCATTCGCAGGCGCTGCGCCGAGAGGGCGAGGACCAGCAGGGTGGTGACGTAGGGGGCGGCGTCCACGAACTGGCTCGGGACCTCGTCGGTGAGCGCGTACCAGAGGAAGAGCAGCACCGAGAACGCGGCGGCGACGCCGGCCTGGACGTACTTCTTCTTGTACAGCTGCCAGGCCAGGGCCACGACCAGCAGGATTGCCAGGAGCAGCAGCATGGCGTGCACGTTCTCGGCGCCGCCGCGCAGCTTGAGGCTGTCGGTGAAGCCGAACAGGCCGGCGCCCAGCGCCATGCCGCCCGGCATCCAGTTGCCGAAGATCATGGCGGCGAGGCCGATGTAGCCGCGGCCGCCGGTCTGGCCCTCCTGGTAGATGCCGGTGGAGACGATGGCGAGGAAGGCACCGCCGAGGCCGGCCAGCGCGCCGGAGACCACGACGGCGATGTACTTGTACTTGTACACGTTGACGCCGAGGGACTCGGCGGCCGTCGGGTTCTCGCCGCAGGAGCGCAGGCGCAGGCCGAAGGAGGTGTGCCACAGCACGTAGACGCTGGCGGGGATGAGCAGCAGGGCGACGACGGTCAGCAGCGAGAGGCTGGTGACCAGGCCGCCGACCACGCCGGCGATGTCCGAGATCAGGAACCAGTGCTTGGCCTGGAGGTCGGACATCCAGTCCGAGAGGCCCGGGATGGTGATGTCGGTGATCGGCTCGATGCGCGGGGACTGCTTGGAGGAGCCGCCGGGCTCCTCGTTGAACGTGTAGTTCGACAGGTACTGGGTCATGCCGACGGCCAGGATGTTGACCGCCACACCGGAGACGATGTGGTTGACGTTGAACGTCACGGTGATGACCGCGTGCAGCAGGCCGCCGAGGGCGCCGCCGACGATGCCGAAGACCACGCCGGTCCACGGGCCCCACTGGTAGCCGGCCCAGGCGCCGAACCAGGTGCCGAGGATCATCATGCCTTCGAGGCCGATGTTGACCACGCCGGCCCGCTCCGCCCAGAGGCCGCCGAGACCGGCGAGGCCGATCGGGACGGCGAGCTGGAGGGCGCCGGAGACCTGGCCGACGGAGGTCAGGTCGTTGGCGCCGCTGATCAGGCGGACCACCGAGACGAGCGCGAGGCCGCCGGCGATGATCAGCAGGATCCAGGGCAGGGTGAGCTTCTTCTTGCGGCCGCCGCCCGACTTGGGCGCGGTCTTCGCCGCGGAAACGCTGCTGGTGCTCACGCCGCGACCTCCTTCTCGGTCTTCATGGCGCCGCCGGCGGCGAGTTCCTCGCCGACCTTCTGCTGCTGGCGGCGGATGCCGTAGCGGCGGACGAGCTCGTACGAGACGACGACCGCGATCACGATCAGGCCCTTCATGATCGTGGCGATTTCCTTGGCGTACCCGTACTGGTCGAGCGAGGCCGAGGCCTTGTCCAGGAACGAGATCAGCAGCGCCGCGAAGAAGATGCCGACCGGGTGGTTGCGGCCGAGCAGCGCGATGGTGATGCCGGTGAAGCCGACGCCGACCGGGAAGGACAGGCTGTACGTGTGGGTGTCGCCGAGCAGGGTCGGCATGCCCGCGAGGCCGGCGACCGCGCCCGAGATGAGCATCGAGGTGAGGATCATCTTCTTGGCGTCCACGCCCGAGGCCTGGGCCGCGGACTCGCTGGCGCCGGTGGCGCGCAGGTCGAAGCCGAAGCGGGTCCGGTTGAGGACGAACCAGTAGACGATGCCGAGGGCGAAGGCCACGAAGGTGAAGCCGTAGATCTCGCCGGAGTCGCCCATGCTCAAGGCCGGGAACCAGCCGGACTCGGCGATGTCGCCGGTGGTCAGGTCGTTGGAGCCGGCCGGCTGCACGCCGAGGTTCTTCGGCAGCAGCAGCCAGGCGATCAGGCTGGTGGCGATGGCGTTCAGCATGATCGTCGAGACGACCTCGCTGACCCCGCGCTTGGCCTTGAGGACACCGGCGATGCCGGACCAGAAGGCGCCGACGCACATGGCGACGACCACGATCAGCAGGATGTGCAGCGGACCGGGGAGGGTCACGGCCGCACCGACCACGGCGGACAGCATCGCGGCGAGGCGGTACTGGCCGTCCACGCCGATGTTGAAGAGGTTCATCCGGAAGCCGATGGCGACGGCCAGGGCTGCCAGGTAGTACGTGCCCGTCTGGTTGACGATCAGGACCTGGACGTCCTCGTAGCCGGCGTTCTCCACCATCAGGCGGATCGGCTCGATCGGGTCGACGCCCGTGGCCAGCAGGACCACCGCGGTCAGCAGGAACGCGCTGACCAGCGCGAGCACCGGCCCGGCGGCGCCCAGGATCAGCTTGTCCTTGTCGATTTTCATCATCGGGCCTCGTCCTCCGGCGAACCGGCCGCGGAGTCGCTTCCGTTGCTCGCTGCGTTCTCGTCGTGCTCCAGGTGGCCCCGGGCCGCACCGGTCATGGCGCTGCCCAGCTCCTCCGGGGTGATGGTCGCCGGATCGGCGTCCGCGACCAGGCGCCCGCGGTAGATCACGCGCAGCGTGTCGGACAGGCCGATCAGCTCGTCCAGGTCGGCGGAGATCAGGAGCACGGCCAGGCCCTCGCGGCGGGCCTCGCGGATGGCGTCCCAGATCTGCGCCTGCGCGCCGACGTCCACACCGCGGGTGGGGTGGGCGGCGATCAGGAACTTCGGGTTGTGGCTCATCTCGCGGCCGACGATCAGCTTCTGCTGGTTGCCGCCGGAGAGGGAGGCCGCGGTGACCTCGATGCCCGGGGTGCGGACGTCGTACTCGCGCACGATCCGCTCGGTGTCCTTGCGGGCCGCCTTCGGGTCGAGGATGCCGCGCTTGGAGTTGGGCTCCTCGGTGACGTGGCCGAGGATGCGGTTCTCCCACAGCGGGGACTCCAGCAGCAGGCCGTGCCGGTGCCGGTCCTCGGGGATGTAGCCGATGCCGCCCTCGCGACGCTTGCGCGTCGGGGTGGTGGAGATGTCGTTGCCGTCGAGGTGGATGGCACCGCCGTCGGGGATGCTCATGCCCATGAGGGCCTCGATGAGCTCCGTCTGGCCGTTGCCCTCGACACCGGCGATGCCCAGGACCTCGCCCTTGTGGATGGTGAAGTCGATGCCGGCCAGCACCTCGCGGACCACGCCGTCCGGGTCGGTCGCCGTCAGCGTCAGGTCGGAGACCTTCAGCATCGGGGTGGTGGTGACCGTGGACTCGCGGGTCTCCGGCGAGGGCAGCTCGCTGCCGACCATCAGCTCGGCGAGCTGCTTGGTGGTGGCGGTCTTCGGGTCGGCGGTGCCGACCGTGGTGCCGCGCCGGATGACGGTGATGTCGTCGGCGACCTTCAGGATCTCGCCGAGCTTGTGCGAGATGAAGATGACCGTGAGGCCCTCCGCCTTCAGCTCGCGGAGGTTGTCGAAGAGCGCGTCCACCTCCTGGGGCACGAGCACGGCGGTCGGCTCGTCCAGGATCAGGATCTTCGCGCCGCGGTAGAGGACCTTGAGGATCTCCACGCGCTGGCGGTCGGCGACGCCCAGGTCCTCGACCAGGGCGTCCGGGCGCACGCCCAGACCGTAGGCGTCGGAGATCTCCAGGATCTTCTTGCGGGCCTTCGCACCGATGCCGTACAGCTTCTCGCCGCCGAGGACCACGTTCTCCAGGACGGTGAGGTTGTCGGCGAGCATGAAGTGCTGGTGCACCATGCCGATGCCGCGGGCGATGGCGTCCGCGGGGGTGTTGAAGGCGACCTGCTCCCCGTCGATGGCGATGGTGCCCTCGTCCGGCTTCTGCATGCCGTAGAGGATCTTCATCAGGGTCGACTTGCCGGCACCGTTCTCACCGATGAGGGCATGGACCGTGCCCTTGCGGACGGTGATCGCGATGTCCTTGTTGGCGACGACGCCGGGGAAGCGCTTCGTAATGCCGTGCAGTTCCACGGCGGGGGGCGGGCTGGACGCGTTGATGACGCACTCTCCTCGACGGGAAGGAGCGGAAGGCAGGAAGGACAGGGCGGGTCGTGAAGGTATCGCGTCCACGAGACCTCTACGCGCGTAGCACTGTCGAAAGTGAAAAGTTCAGGCCACAAAAGCGGCCCGGGGTCCGGGAGCGGCGAAGAGACCGCTACCCGGACCCCGGCGACCGTCAGATCGAGACGACCTGCCTTACGGCGCGGTCTTGACCTTGATCTTGCCGGCGATGATGTCGGCCTTGGCCTTGTCGACGGCGGCGATCAGCTCGGCCATCTTCTTGTACTCCGGGTTGGAGTCGGCCAGGCCGACGCCGTCCTTGTCGAGGCCGTAGCGGACCTCGCCGGACTGCGGCTTGCCGTCCTTGACGGACTTGATCAGGTTGAAGACCGCGTCCGAGACGTCCTTGGTGACGGAGGTCAGGATCTTGTCCTTGAACTTCGCCAGGCCCGCCTGGTTGTACTGGTCCGAGTCCACACCGATGGCCCACTTGCCGGCGGTGGACGCGGCCTCGATCGCGCCGGAGCCGGCGAGACCGGCGGCGGCGTAGACCACGTCGGCGCCCTTGGCGATCTGGCCCTGGGCGGCGGCCTTGCCGAGGTCCGGCTTGGCGAAGCCCTCGAAGTTCGGCGGCTGCGACAGGTACTGGGTCAGCACCTCGGCCTTGGGGTTGGTGTCCTTGACGCCCTGGACGTAACCGGCCTCGAACTTCTTGATCAGCGGGACCTCGACACCGCCGATGAAGCCGACCTTGCCGGTCTTGGACGCCTTGGCGGCGGCGACGCCGGCCAGGTAGGAGCCCTGCTCCTCGTTGAAGACCAGGTTCGCGATGTTCGGGGCGGTCACCGAGGTGTCGTCGATGATGCCGAAGGTGGTCTTCGGGAACTTCGCGGCGACCTTCTTGATGGCCGGGGCGTAGGCGAAGCCGACGCCAATGACCGGGTTGCTGCCCTTGCGCGCGAGCTCGGTGAGGCGCTGCACCTTGTCGGCGTCGCTCTCGCCCTCGGTCGGCTCGGCCTCCGCGCCCTTGACGCCCAGGTCCTTCTCGGCCTTCTCCAGGCCCGCGTAGGCGGCGTCGTTGAACGACTGGTCGCCACGGCCGCCGATGTCGTACGCGATGGCGGCGGTGGTGCCGGCCTTCGTCGAGTCCGAGGACCCGGTGTCCGTGGACTTCTTGCCACCGCAGGCGGTGGCGGAGAGTGCGAGGGCCGTGGACGCAAGGCCCACGGTTGCGATCCTGGTGATCCGGCGCAAGGGGAGGCTCCTTCAAAACCTGACCGAAGCGCCACTGACCGGCGCTGGTTTCGCGGCGATCGTAACGCGCGTAGATGTCAGTTAAAGGCCCGTTCAGGAGTCGTTATCGGATCGTCGCGAACCGGACAGTGACCGGCTGGTAACCCGATTGGCCCAGAACCCTGTTGTCACGGGGGCTGCGGGGGGCGTCCCGGACCCCGTGCGGGGTCCGGGACAGGGGCGGAAAAACTTTGACCTACCGTTACGAAACGGGCCGCGCGCGGCGGGCGTCGAGCAGTGCGGCGGCGGTGAACAGCTCCACTCCGACGGCGATCGCGGACTCGTCCACGTCGAAGTCGCCGCGGTGCAGATCGCGCTTGACGGTGTCACCCGGGGTGCGGACACCCAGACGGGCCATCGCGCCGGGCACCTGCTCCAGGTACCAGGAGAAGTCCTCGCCGCCGAGGCTCTGCTCGGTGTCCTCCACGGCGTGCGCCCCGCGGCGGGCGGTCATCGCGTCCCGCAGCAGTTCGGTGACCGCCGGGTCGTTCACCACCGGCGGCACCCCGCGCACGTAGGTGATCTCGGACTTGGCCCCGTGCAGGGTGGCCACCTCGTCGATGGCCGCGTGCACCAGGTCGGGCGCGTCGTGCCAGGCGTTGATGTCGAGGCAGCGGATGGTGCCGGAGAGCTCCGCGCGCATCGGGATGACGTTGCACGCGTGGCCGGATTCGATCCGTCCCCAGGTCACCGAGAGCCCGGAGCGGCTGTCGATGCGGCGGGCGAGCACGGCGGGCACGTCGGTGGCGACGCGGGCGGCCGCGGTGACCAGGTCGGTCGTCAGGTGCGGGCGGGCGGTGTGGCCGCCGGGGCCCGAGAGGGCGACCTCCAGCCGGTCGCAGGCGGAGGTGATGGGGCCGGAGCGCAGGCCGATCTTGCCGGCGTCCACGCGCGGGTCGCAGTGCACGGCGATCATCTGGCCCACCCCGTCCAGCACCCCGGACTCGATGGCCTCGGCGGCGCCTCCCGGCAGCACCTCCTCGGCGGGCTGGAACAGCAGCCGGACCGGGCGGGGCAGCAGGCCCTCGCGGTGCAGCTGGGCCAGGACCAGGCCGGTGCCGAGCACGGTGGTGGTGTGCACGTCGTGGCCGCAGGCGTGGGCGCGGTCCGGGATGGTGGAACGGTACGGCACCCCGACCTTGGCGTCGGGGATGGGCAGGGCGTCGATGTCCGCGCGCAGGGCCAGCATCGGCCGCTTGCCATCCCAGGTCCCGATGTCGCAGATCAGGCCGGTTCCGGTGGCCAGGACCCGGGGCCGCAGTCCGGCTTTCTCGAGTCTGGCCTTGATCGCGGCGGTGGTCCGGAACTCCTGGTGTCCCAGCTCGGGATGCATGTGCAAGTCCCGGCGGAACGCGATCAGTTCGGCACGCAGGTGCTCCGGGAGCTTGCCGGGCAGCGCCGGCTCGGCCGGCTCTCCGGGCAGGACGGTCTGGGACTCGCGGGACATCAACTGGTTCACCCGTTTAAGGGTAGGCGCACCCCAGGGCCAACTGGCTGGAGATCAAGAAAAGTTCAGCCCGTTAGGGGAAGAAAAACCGGCTTCCAGACGCATAGCCCCCCGGCGCTGGGGGTAAACTCCGCCGCTCATCCGGCCGGGGAGGGTGCCGGGAGCCCCCCGGACACCGCACTGAGCCTGTGCACGTCACGTGCGGTATCGGTGACGCCGGCGAGGAAGCTCCGGGCCCGCGGGGAGGCCCGTCCGGTGAGCCAGCCGGGGTCGATGTCCGCCACGGCGACCGTGACGCCGGTTCCGGCGAGTGCGTAGGGCAGCGTGTGGACGACCGTGGACGGAAAGCTGACGATCGTACGACCGACGGGCCCCCGGCGTGCAATGAGTTCGAGGGGGAGGTCCGGGCGCACGATCTCCAGCCCGGTCGCCTCGGCGAGGGCGCGCAGCTTGTCGTTGCTCTCGCGCCGGTGCGCGAAGTAGCGGCCGGCGCCGTGGGCGCGGGCCAGGTCGCGGACCCCGGCCAGGTACCGGTCCGGGTCCACCACCCCGGTCTCGACCAGGGAGGTGCCGACGAGGTCGGTGCCCCGGGCGATCCGCGGCGGGCCGAAGGCGGACCGGGTCCACGCGAACTCGTTGACCCGCAGCCGGACCCCCTCGGGGGCGGTGACCGGCATGGAGCTGAACACCTCCACCCGCCGTCCGGGGCCCGGCGTGAAGCGGCGGCGCGCGGCGCCCGAGAGCGGCGCGTACGCCAGCTCGCGGGTGCGCCCGGCCAGGCCGCGGCCGCCGGCCCGGTGCCAGCGCACCAGCCGCTCCCCGCCGGCCAGCTGGGCGACGAACTCCATGGTGGCCGTGCCGTCGTCCACGACGACCAGCTCCTCGGCCGTCACCAGGGCCAGCAGCAGCTGCACGTACCGCGAGAAGGGGTCGCCGACCACGATCCGGCGGGCCCGGCGCAGGGTGCGCGCGAGCGCGGCGAGGGCCTTGACCGGGGCCGCGCCGCCGCCGCGCGCCTCCTGCCAGCGGACCCGGTGGCCGGCGTCCCGGGCCAGCGCGGCCATCCGCCGCAGCTGGCCGCGGGACATCGGGTCCACCGGGGGCAGGACGACGATCAGCAGCCCGTCGGCCGCGGCGCCGGCGCCCGGGGCCTCGGCGACGGGCGCCGCGTCTTCGGCGGGGGCGTCGGCGCCCGCGGCCTCGTCGGCCGCCCTCTCCCCCGGCGGCCCGTCCGCGGAGGCGCGCCGACGGGCCGAGGGCTGCGCCGGTACGCGGTCCAGGAGGGCGGGGCCCGGGGCCGCCCCGCCCAGGGGTCCGGCGCCCGGAGGCGGGGATCCCGGCCGCGCCCCGTCCCGTACGGCCCGTGCGTGCGCCCATTCCAGGACGTTCAGCAGCTGGACCGGGCTCTCCACGAAGGCCAGGGTGTTCGCGTGCGCTGTCACGGCGTACTCCTCGGGTCGGGCGGGCCGTACGGGCGGGACGGCGGGACTCAGGCGGTGGCGCCGGCGAGCACGGCGCGCTCGGCGACCTCGCCCTGCACCCGCCGGAGCTTCTTCATCGGGCCGAGCTCGGAGTCGTAGACCTTCTTCACGCCGTCGCCGAGGGCGGTCTCGATGGTGCGGATGTCGCGGACCAGCCGCTGGAGGCCGCCGGGCTCGACGGAGGCGGCCTGGTCGGAGCCCCACATGGCCCGGTCGAGGGTGATGTGGCGCTCGACGAAGGCGGCGCCGAGGGCCACGGCGGCAAGGGTGGTCTGCAGGCCGGTCTCGTGGCCGCTGTAGCCGATCGGGACGTTCGGGTACTCCTCCTGGAGGGTGTTGATCACGCGCAGGTTGAGCTCCTCGGCCTTGGCCGGGTACGTGGAGGTGGCGTGGCAGAGCAGGATGTTCTCGCTGCCGAGCACCTCCACCGCGTGCCGGATCTGCTGCGGGGTGGACATGCCGGTGGAGAGGATCACCGTGCGACCGGTGGCGCGCAGGGCGCGCAGCAGCTCGTCGTCGGTGAGCGAGGCGGAGGCCACCTTGTGGGCCGGCACGTCGAACTTCTCCAGGAAGGCGACGGCCTCGGTGTCCCAGGGGGAGGCGAACCAGTCGATGCCGCGCTGGGCGCAGTGCTCGTCGATGGCCCGGTACTCCGCCTCGCCGAACTCGACGCGGTGCCGGTACTCGATGTACGTCATCCGGCCCCAGGGGGTGTCCCGCTCGATGTCCCACTGGTCGCGCGGGGTGCAGATCTCCGGGGTGCGCTTCTGGAACTTCACGGCGTCGCAGCCGGCCTCGGCGGCGGCGTCGATCAGGGCGAAGGCGTTGCCGAGGTCGCCGTTGTGGTTGATGCCGATCTCGCCGACGACGTAGACGGGCCGGCCGGGGCCGGCGGTGCGGGAGCCGAGGCGGCGCAGGCGGGGGGAGGCGGGGGTGCTCATGGCAGGGGACGTCCTTCGGGGGTGAGGTGTACGGGGTGCCGGGAGGAGGGCGGGGACTGCTCCGGGGTGGCCGCCCTCCGGGGCGGGGAGCCGGGCCGGGTCGTGGATGCCGGGGGCCTGCGCGGTCTCGGGCCGGGCGTCCCGTTCCGGTGCGGAGGGGGCGTCCAGGAGGGGTGCGAGGACGCGGGCCCGGGAGAGGTCGTGCGGGTCATCGATCTCCAGCACGCGGGCCGGGTCGGTGTGGACCGGCAGGATGCGGCCGAAGAAGCGGTGGCGGGCGGCGCGGAAGCCGGCGGCGTCCATCGCGTACGCGGCCCCCGTCTCCAGCAGGTCGAGGGGGCGGTCCTGGCGGCGCGGGCGGTGCGACTCGTCGTGGTTGACCCCGTAGCCGGTGCGCCCGGAGGGGACCGCGCTCTCGCGCCACAGGAAGCCGTGGAAGGGGGCCACCGTCAGCGCCGAGTCGGCGCCGCGCCCGGTGACCGCCTCGGCCACCCCGGCGATCTCGGCGGCGGTGAGGAAGGGGCTGGTCGCCTGGACCAGGAGCACCGTGTCCACCCGCGTGCCGCGCATCTGCTCGAAGGCGTCCATGGCGTGCAGGACGGCGGACTCGCTGGTGGCGGTGTCCCCCGCCAGGTCCGCGGGCCGGGGCACGACCTCGGCTCCGGCGGCGCGGGCGGCCGCGGCGATCGCCTCGTCGTCGGTGGAGACGACCACGTCGGTGACCGGGCCGGCCTCCCGGCAGGCCCGGACCGCCCGGGCGACCAGCGGGAGGCCGCCGACCTCGGCGAGGTTCTTCGCGGGCACCCCCTTGGAGCCGCCGCGGGCCGGGATGACGGCGAGGACGACGGGGCGGGCGGCGGGGCCGCCGGGGGCGGGGCTGAGGTTCACAGGTCTCCCATCCGGCGGATGGCCGGGGCCACCCGCTGTACGCCCTGCCGGTAGGCGCCGCGCGCCGCGTCCCGCAGGGCCGAGCGCACGTGGCGCCGCAGTGTCGAGTCCCCGGCCGCCGGGCGTACGGCTCCGGGCAGCGGGGTGCCGTCGGGGCCGAGGTGGTGGCGGGCGAGGAGGCCCGGCAGGTAGCCGGGCGCAGTGGCGGGCGTGTAATAGGGGGCGATCACGGGCAGCCGGTCCCGGGCGGCCAAGAGGGCCACCCGCTCGCGGGCGGTGTCGAAGGCCCGGTCGTGGGGCCGGCCGGCGCCGCCGATGCCCTGGCGGGCCAGCCAGTGCGGGTCGGGCTGCGGCCGCAGGCCCTCGTCGAGCTGGTCCCAGGAGGCGAGGCAGCCGGAGCCGAGGAAGTGGTGGTTGCCGAGGGACTCGCGGATGCCGAGGTCGGTGAGCACGGCGGTGGGGATCCCCCGGTGCAGGGACTCCAGCGCGGCCGTGGAGCTGACCGTCACCAGCAGGTCGGTGCGGTCGAGGACCTCGCCCATGTTCCCGTAGACCAGGCGGCAGTTGGCGGGCAGGCCGCCGGGGAGCCGCGCGGCGAGCCGCTGGTAGGGCAGCTCTTCGAGGTGGGTGGTGTGCTCGCCGGGCTTGCTGCGCAGCTTGACCAGCACCTCGCGGTCGGGGTGCCGGCGGGCGTGCCCGGCGGCGCGGCGCAGCAGGTAGCCGCGGTCGGCGCGGCTCTCGGGGACCGAGGGCTGGGCGGCGAAGACCACGGTGTGCGGACGGGAGGTGCGCTGCTCGTACGGGGCTCCGCCGAGGAAGGGCAGCGCGGTCTCGGTCACGGCCGAGGGGTCGGCGCCGACGCCCTCGTACACGGCGCGGAACCGGTCGGCGTCGTGGCGGGAGTTGGCGAGGACCAGGTCGGCGCCGTGCCGCAGCAGCAGGCCGTCGGCGAGCTTCTCGTAGACCACTCCCACGTACCCGGTGACGACGACGGGCCGCCGCGCGGGCTCCGGCCACAGGGCGCGCATGCCGTGCAGCACGGCCTGGACGGCCCCGCCGACCAGGGCGAGCACGACCACGTCGTAGCGGCCCTCGGGACCGCCGGCGGCGGCGCGGCGCATGGCGGCGAGGAATTCCGCGCAGGTCACCTCCTCCAGCCGGTCGGCGCGGACGCCGACTTCACCGAGCTGGCGGGCGGTGGGCGTGGCCCGGCCGCGCAGCAGGAATCCGGTGAGGGCCGGTTCGGGGGCGAGGCGGCGGGCGGTGAGTGCGCCCCATTTCCACCGCGTATCGGAATCGGCGAGCACGGCGACCCGCAGGGCGGAGGGTGCGCTTACGCCGCTGGTACTTACTGGCACGCTCCGAAGCTAGGGCGGAATTCCCGTGGACGGCCCAACGAGCGCACAACAGCGGGTTAACAGCCCGCCGACGGATTGCAAATGCGTCCGGGAACGGGGCGGGTTAACACCTCGGATGCCCAGCGTTCACGGAAATTCCCTTTCCGGGCCACGGTGAATGCCCGGCCGCGGCCTAATGTCACGCAGGTGGTCAAGCTCTCTGTCGTCGTGCCGTTCTTCAACGTGCAGACATACGCACCAGACGCCCTGCGGAGCCTGCGCGCGAACGCGCGGGACGGCTTCGAGTTCATCCTCGTCGACGACTGCTCCTCGGACGGGACGCCCGCGCTCCTGGAGCGGGCGGCCCGCGAGCTGCCCGGCGCGGTGCACATCCGGCACGAGCAGAACGGCGGGCTCGCGACCGCGCGGAACACCGGGATCGACGCGGCGAACGGCGAGTACCTGGCGTTCATGGACGGGGACGACTGGCTCGCCCCCGGTCACCTGGCCCGGGTGCTGGCCGCCGCCGAGGAGCTGGGCTGCGACTTCGTACGCACCGACCACGTGGAGTGCACGGGCCGGAACCGGGTCGTGCGGCGGGTGCCGCACGGCCCGCAGGGCGAGGTGCTGGACCCGCGCGCGGCCATCCTGCCGGCCGACCGCTCCACCTCGGTGGACTACCCGTTCGCCTGGGCGGGCCTGTACCACCGGCGGCTGCTGGACCGGGGGCTGCTGCACTTCACCGACGGGCTGCGCACCGCCGAGGACCGGCCGTGGATCTGGCGGCTGCACCGGGAGGCGGCGAGCTTCGCGGCCGTCGGCCTGCCGGGGATCTTCTACCGGCGCGGAGTGACCACTTCGCTGACGCAGATCGGCGACGTGCGCCGGCTCGACTTCATCCGGGCGTTCGACCAGGTGCTGCGGGAAACGGCCCGGGACCGGGAAGCCGATCTCCTGATGCCGAAGGCCGTCCGCACCTATTGCGCGATCATTTCCCACCATCTCGGATCGATCGAGAGTTTCGAACCGGCCGTGGCCCGAAAACTCCGCTCGATGAGTGCGGCCGCTCTGCACCGCATGCCGCAGGACGTACTGGAAAACGTGCTGAATTCCATGGACACGGAACGGTCGCTACGGCTGCGCAGGCTGCGGCGGCGGGCCGCGGGCCCGGAGGTGGCCGCCTGATGGGGACCGCCGGCCGCCGCACCACGCAGATCTTCCTCGCCTCCACCCTCTACGGCACGGCCACGCTCGCGGCCGCCCTGGACGCCGGCTGCTTCGGCCCGGCGGACCGCCGGGTGCTGCTCGTCAGCAACAACGCGGCGGTACCGGAGACCACCCCGGGCCCGGCGGACATGCCGGGCTTCGCACGACTGGCCGCGCGCTTCGACGAGGTGCGGGACTGGAACGCCGTCATCGAGCCCTTCCACCCGGGCGGCTGGCAGCCGCGCGCGGAGGACGCCCCGCTGTGGGAGCGCCAGCTGCGCGCCCTGTGGGGGCTCGGGGAGGACCGGATCGAGCTGGTCGTCGAGTCCGTGCAGGTGGCCCCGGCGCAGGCGCTGGTCCAGCTGTTCCCCGGCAGCCCGGTCGAGGTGTACGCGGACGGCCTGATGAGCTACGGGCCCACGCGCAGCAAGCTGGACCCGCAGCTCGGGGTCCGGATCCGGCGGCTGCTCCACCTCGACCTGGTGCCGGGCCTGGAGCCGCTGCTGCTCACGGAGTTCGGCGTGCCGGCGCAGATCGTGCCCGCGGAGGCCTTCCGCACGGTCCTCGACGAGCTGGCCGCGGACCCGGAGTGCGGCCTCGGCCCGGAGCACGGGGAGCTGGAGCACGGGGACCCGGAGCACGGGGAGGGTTCCGCGGCCGGGGGCGCCGCCGCCGAGCGGCCCGCGGTGCTGCTGGGCCAGTACCTGTCCGCCCTGGGTCTGATCACGCCGCAGGAAGAGGAGGAGCTGCACGTACGGATGGTCCGCGGGGCCCATGCCCTCGGCCACCGCCGGATGGTCTTCAAGCCGCACCCGAGCGCCCCGGCCCGCTGGTCGCGGATGGTCGAGGAGGAGGCCGCCCGGCTGGGCGTCCGGCTCACCGTGGCCGGCTCCCCCGTGCTCGCCGAGGTGCTCTACCGGCAGCTGGAGCCGGCCCTCGTGGCCGGCTGCTTCTCCACCGGGCTGCTGACCGCCTCCACCCTGTACGGGATCCCCGTCGCGCGCACCGGCACCGGCCTGCTGCTCGACCGGCTCACCCCGTACCAGAACAGCAACCGGGTGCCGCTGACCCTCGTGGACGCCCTGCTGCCCGAGCTGGAGGACCCGGCGGCGGTACGCGCCTGGACCCCGCCCGGCCCCGCGGTGCTGGAGGAGACCGGCGAGCTGGTCACCGCCGTCGGGTACGCGATGCAGGCGCAGATCCTCGCCCCGCGGCGGGCCGAGGCCGAGCGCTACCTCGCCCGCCGGCTCGACGCGCGCACCTGGCGGTACTTCAAGAGGCGCCGGCTGACCGCACTCGGCCTGCCCGGCGCGGTCCCGCCCCAGCTGGCGTTCATCCCGCGCAGCCCGGCCGTACGGCGGGTGGTCCGCCGGGTCCGGCACCTGAGCCGGACCGCACTCGGATGACCGCGACAGCCGTCCCCGCCCCGGCCGGTCCGCCGCCGGGCCCCGGGGAGGCGTCCGGGACGGCGGGGGCGTCCGGGACCGCGGGGCCGTCCGCGACCGCGGGGGCGTCCGGGACGGCGGGGGCGTCCGCTCGGCCCGGGCCGCCGGTGCGGCTGCGGGCCCTGGACGGGCTGCGCCTGCTGGCCGCCCTGATGGTGGCCGGCTATCACTACGCGGGGCGCGACGGCGAGGTGGCCCGGGCCTGGGGGGCCTCCCCGCGCGAGCTGTTCCCGGCCGCATCGCCCTGGCTCGCGTACGGCTGCCTCGGGGTGCAGGTCTTCTTCGTGATCAGCGGGTTCGTGATCTGCATGAGCGCCTGGAACCGGCCGCTGCGGTCGTTCTTCGCCTCCCGCGCGGCCCGTCTCTACCCGGCGTACTGGGCGGCGATCGTGCTGGTCACGGCGGTGTTCGCGGTGCCGTGGGCGGCGCAGCGGACCGTGTCCGGCTCCGATTTCCTGGTCAACCTGACGATGCTCCAGCAGCCGCTGGGCGCCGAGCGGGTGCTCGGGGTGTGCTGGACCCTCTGGGCCGAGCTGCGCTTCTACGCCCTGTTCGCGCTGTTCGTGGTGCTGCCCGGCGGCGGGCGGCGGCGGACCCTGCTGTTCTGCGCGGTGTGGACGCTGGCCGCGGCCGTGACGGACATGGCGGACCTCGGCCGCAACCACGTCCTCCAGCAGCTGCTCATGCCGCAGTACGCGCCGTTCTTCGTCGGCGGCATCGGGCTCCACCTCGTGTACCGCGACCGGCGGGACGCGCTCGCCTGGGGCACGGCCCTGGCCGGCTGGCTGCTGGGGCAGCACTACGCGGTGGCCGGGCTGTGGCACGCCCCGGACCCGCGGTTCTTCTCGTACCGCAGTGCGGCCGTGATCGTGGCCGTGGTCACCGCCGGCTTCCTGGCGGTGGCCCTGATCGCGGTGGGCCGGCTGGACTGGATGAGCTGGCGCGGGCTGACGGTGGCGGGGGCCCTCACGTACCCGTTCTACCTGGTGCACGAGCACCTGGGCTGGGTGGCGATCCGGCTGCTGCACCGCGCGCTCGGCCTGCCGCCGCTCGCCGCCCTGGCCGGCTCGGTCGCCCTGATGCTGGGGCTGGCCTGGCTGCTGTACCGGCTGGTGGAACGCCCGCTGACCCCGCTGATCCGCCGGGCCCTGGGCTGAGCCCGGGTGGGGCACGGGGCCCAACCGGCCCGGCCCGGCTCGGCCCGGCTCAGCTCAGCGCGAGCTTCGCCGCGAAGCCGAGGAAGAGGACGCCCGCGGCCGAGGTCGCCCCGGCCGACAGCCGCTTGCGCCGCCGGAAGGCCTCGGACAGCCGGGCGCCGCTGAATATGAGCGTGCTCAGGTACAAGAAGCTGAACAGCTGGCCGATCGCCCCCAGCAGCAGGAAGGACAGCGCGGGGTAGGCGTAGTCCGGGTCCACGAACTGCACGAAGAAGGACAGCAGGAAGAGGATGGCCTTCGGGTTCAGCAGGCTGACCACCAGCGCCCGCCGGTAGGGCCGCTCGGCGGCCGGCCCGGCCTGCGCCGCCCCCGCCTGCGCCTCCTGCGCCGCATCCTGCTCCTGGCGTATCGCCCGGGCCCGCCACATGCCCAGGGCCGCGCGCATCATCCCGACCGCGAGCCAGGCCAGGTATCCGGCGCCCAGCACCTTGACCGCGCCGAACAGCAGCGGGCTCGCCTGGAGCAGCGCCCCGGCGCCGACGGCGGCCAGCACCATGAGCACGGTGTCGCCCGTGAACACCCCGCACGCGGCGCGGTAGCCGTCCCGCACCCCGCGGCGGGAGGCCACGGACAGCACGTACAGCGAGTTCGGCCCCGGCAGCAGAATGATCAGCACCAGGGCCGCGAGGTAGGTCGGCAGATCGGTCACACCCAGCATGCGAAGGAGTGTCGCACAGGGGTGCGACAGCCTCCTCCGGGATTTCCACAGGCCCGCTGGAGCGCCTCACCAGGCGGAGTCGGCGGGCACGTACGTCCCCCACACCTCCCGCAGCGCATCGCAGACCTCGCCCACCGTCGCCCGCGCCCGCAGCGCCTCCTTCATCGGGCGGAGGACGTTGTCCGTGCCCGCCGCCGCCCGCCGCAGCGCGGCCAGCTCCCGCGCCACGGCCGCACCGTCCCGGTCCGCCCGCAGCCGGGCCAGCCGCTCCGCCTGCCGCTCCTCGATCGCCGGATCCACCCGCAGCGGCTCGTACGGCTCCTCCTCTTCGAGGGTGAAGCGGTTGACCCCGACGACCACCCGGTCGCCGCGGTCGGTCTCCTGCGCGATCCGGTAGGCGTTCCGCTCGATCTCGGCCTTCTGGAACCCGCGCTCGATCGCCGCGACCGCCCCGCCGAGCCCGGCCACCCGGTCCATGAGGTCCACGGCCGCCGCCTCCAGCCCGTCGGTCATCGCCTCGACCACGTACGAGCCGGCGAAGGGATCCACCGTGGCCGTCACATCGGTCTCGTACGCCAGGACCTGCTGGGTGCGCAGTGCCAGCCGGGCCGACTTCTCGGTGGGCAGCGCGATGGCCTCGTCGAAGGAGTTGGTGTGCAGCGACTGGGTGCCGCCGAGCACCGCCGCCAGCCCCTGCACCGCCACCCGCACCAGGTTGACCTCCGGCTGCTGGGCCGTCAGCTGCACCCCCGCGGTCTGCGTGTGGAAGCGCAGCATCATCGACTTGGGGTCCCGCGCCCCGAACTCCTCCTTCATGACGCGGGCCCAGATCCGCCGGGCGGCACGGAACTTCGCGACCTCCTCCAGCAAGGTGGTGCGCGCGACGAAGAAGAAGGAGAGCCGGGGGGCGAACTCGTCCACGTCCATGCCGGCGGCAACGGCCGTGCGGACGTACTCGATCCCGTCGGCGAGGGTGAACGCCACCTCCTGTGCGGGCGAGGCCCCGGCCTCCGCCATGTGGTAGCCGGAGATGGAGATGGTGTTCCAGCGGGGGATCTCGGTCCGGCAGTACCGGAACACGTCCGCGATCAGCCGCAGGGAGGGGCCGGGCGGGAAGATGTACGTCCCGCGCGCGATGTACTCCTTGAGCACGTCGTTCTGGATCGTGCCCGTCAGCCGCCCGGCGGGCACCCCCTGTTCCTCCCCCACCAGCTGGTAGAGCAGGAGCAGCAGGGCGGCGGGTGCGTTGATCGTCATCGAGGTGGAGACCCGGTCGAGGGGGATCCCCTCGAAGAGCACCCGCATGTCCTCGACCGAGTCGACGGCGACCCCGACCTTGCCCACCTCGCCGTGGGCGAGCGGGGCATCGCTGTCGTAGCCCATCTGGGTGGGGAGGTCGAAGGCGACGGACAGGCCGGTGGTGCCGTGCTCGATCAGCTGCCGGTACCGGGCGTTGGACTCGGCGGCCGTGCCGAAGCCGGCGTACTGGCGCATCGTCCAGGGCCGTCCGGTGTACATCGTCGGATGGACCCCGCGGGTGAACGGGTACGCCCCGGGCTCCCCCAGCTGCTGCGCCGGATCCCATTCCCGCTGGTCCGCAGGCCCGTAGACCGGCCGGATGGGCAGTCCCGACTCCGTCTCGCGCGCCATGTGCCGTACCTCCGTGGAGTCGCAGGGTCACGTCCTGGCAACATCGTCCCGCCGTCCGCAACCGTGCGCGTCCGGGCGGCATCCATTACGTACACACGCAGATAACGGGGGACAGTGATGCGCCGTAATACCGTCATAATCCACACATTCGCGGCAGTCGCGGCCATCGCGCTGGCGGCGGGCTGCAATCCGGCGGCCGCCGGACCGGACCCGTCCGCTGCCGCTCCTTCCGGCAGCAGCACCTCGGCCGCCCCTTCGGCCCGCCCCTCGCAGGACGACAAGCCGGCGGGCGAGGGCAGCCCCTCGGCGGCGCCGGGGGCGAAGGTGCTGCTGAAGGACGGCACCGAGAACGAGCAGGTACGGGAACTCCAGGCCCGCCTGAAGCAGCTGGGCCTGTTCAAGCGCAGCCCGACGGCGTTCTACGGGTCGATCACCGGGACCGCGGTGAAGGCCTTCCAGGAGAAGCAGGGGCTGCCGGCGACCGGTTCCGTGGACGAGCAGACCTGGCAGAAGCTGCTCGGGGCGACCCGCAAGCCCACCGAGAGCGAGCTGCGGCCGCCGACCACCAACGAGCTCGACACGCCGGACCCGCGGTGCATGACCGGCCGCGTGATGTGCATCAGCAAGGAGAGCCGGACCCTCGCCTGGATGATCGACGGCAAGGTGGTCTCGGCGATGGACGTGCGCTTCGGCTCCGAGAACACCCCGACCCGCGAGGGGCTGTTCAGCGTGGAGTGGAAGGCCCGCAAGTGGACCTCGACGCTGTACCACACGCCCATGCCGTACGCGATGTTCTTCAGCCGGGGCCAGGCGGTGCACTACTCCGCGGACTTCGCGGCCCGCGGCTACGCGGGAGCCTCGCACGGCTGCGTGAACGTCCGGGACAAGGCGAAGCTCGCGGTGCTGTTCGACCAGGTGAAGGTGGGCGACAAGGTCGTCGTCTACTGGTGACGCGGCCGTCCCGGCGGGGGATCCGGTCCGCCCGCCGGGACCTCGTCGACCGGTGGCGGAAGAAGGGGGGCGGGGGGGGGGGGGGGGGGGGGGGGGGGGGGGAGAGGGGGGGGGGTTACTGCACCGATAGGAAAATGCTATGAGCATAAGAGGCGAGTACGACACGACGGATAGACCCGACGTGCGTTGCGCGAC